>NZ_JBLWTZ010000031.1:0-24708 GCF_048269885.1 Tenacibaculum sp.
AGAATAGACGATGCTTTTATGAACGCAGTAAAAAAAGGAGATACGTATACGCAGAAATACCCTGTTTTTAGTAAAAATCCGAAGTATTCAAAAACGATTGAAGCGAAAGAACTATGGGAAAAAATAGTACATAATGCATGGCAATCTGCCGAACCAGGAATCTTGTTTTGGGATACCATAATTAATGAATCGGTACCTGATTGTTATGCCGATGTAGGTTATAAAACGGTATCAACCAATCCTTGTGGAGAAATTCCATTATGTCCTTATGATTCGTGTCGTCTTTTAGCAATTAACTTGTTTTCATATGTAGAAAACCCGTTTACCAAAAAGGCAATTTTTAATTTTAAACTGTTTAAAAAGCATATTGTCATTGCTCAGCGAATGATGGATGATCTTATTGATTTAGAATTAGAAAAAATAGATAAAATTTTAGAGAAAATTGATGCTGACCCTGAATTAGATGAGATAAAAGCTACCGAGAAAACACTTTGGTTAAATATTAGGAAAAAAGCTTATGAAGGAAGAAGAACAGGAATAGGAATTACGGCTGAAGGTGATATGTTGGCAGCATTAGGAATTCGATATGGAAGCAAAGAAGGAAATGAGTTTTCGGTAAAAGTCCATAGAACATTAGGAATAGAAACCTATAGAGCGTCAGTAAACTTAGCTAAAGAAAGAGGGGCATTTTCAATCTTTGATGCAGCAAGAGAAAAAAACAATCCGTTTATTTTACGTTTAAAAGAAGCTGATAGCAAGTTGTATTATGAAATGCTAGAGTATGGACGCAGAAATATAGCGTTACTAACCATTGCCCCAACAGGTACTACGAGTTTAATGACACAAACATCTTCTGGAATTGAGCCAGTATTTATGCCTGTATATAAACGTAGGAAAAAAGTGAATCCTAATGATAAAGGAGTACGTGTAGATTTTGTAGATGAGGTAGGAGACTCTTGGGAAGAATACGTGGTGTTTCATCACCGATTTAAACAATGGATGGAAGTAAATGGGATTGACGTTTCTAAGAATTTTTCACAAAAAGAGTTAGATAAGTTGGTAAAGCAATCGCCATATTACAAAGCAACCTCTAACGATGTAGATTGGTTAAGTAAAGTAACGATGCAAGGAGCTGTACAAAAGTGGGTAGATCATTCTATTAGTGTAACTATTAATTTACCGAACGATGTTAGCGAAGAATTGGTAGGAGAGTTGTATTTAAAAGCTTGGGAGGTAGGTTGCAAAGGAGTTACGGTGTATAGAGATGGATCAAGATCGGGGGTGTTGATAGCAAATGATGAGAAAAAAGAGGAGAATAATAAGTTGACATCATTTCCAATCAAGCGCCCACAAGTGTTAGAAGCAGATGTAGTTCGTTTTCAAAACCAAAAAGAAAAATGGATTGCTTTTATTGGATTAGTGGATGACAAACCCTATGAAATTTTTACGGGTTTAGCCGACGATGAAGACGGAATTTTATTACCACGTTGGGTAGAAAAAGGTTTTATTATAAAAAACAGGAATGAAGATGGAAGTTCGCGTTATGATTTTCAGTATAAAAATAAACGTGGGTATAAAACTACAATAGAAGGATTATCACATAAGTTTAATCCAGAATTTTGGAATTATGCGAAGCTGTTTTCAGGAACCTTACGTCACGGAATGCCAATTGATAAAATAGTAAAACTAATTCAGAGTTTACAGTTAGACAGTGAATCGATTAATACTTGGAAAAACGGTGTAGTAAGAGCCTTAAAGCGTTATGTTGAAGACGGTACAAAAGTAAAGGGGCAAACGTGTGAAAATTGTAAATCAGATAATTTGGTGTATCAAGAAGGGTGCTTGACTTGTAATGATTGCGGAACTTCTAAATGCGGATAGTTTTTTAGAAAAATAAATATTAAAAGCTCATGAGCTGTTAAAGTCATGAGCTTTTTTATTGCTATTAATCACAAAAGTTGTTTACTAACTCAATTCTTTTTAGCATTTCCCATGTTTGATGTGTGAAGTCTTTTGGAGAAAACTTGAATAGAATTACTGTTTTTTGCTTTTCTTTACAGTAAGTGCTTTCAATTAAAACACTCAATGTAATTTTTTTATTAGTAGCAAACCGATCAAATGTTTTTACCTTTCCTTTAAAGAAAGAAGTCGATTCTTTTTTATTAATTTTTAAAATTGTAGCTGTAGCTTTTTTGTGTTTATTTTTATCATCTACGCTGTTTAGCCCATCAAAATACTTTTCTAAATTATTGGCTAATTCTTTTGCGGTGATTTCTTCAGTATGATTAATACTCCAAACATAGGTATATGACCAAAAGTTTTGATGTTTAGGATCTCTCCATCCTTTTGGAGGAAATCTAACTTCAGCCATTCCATCATAATTAATGTTTTGAGCAAAACCAATTGGAAAAGGAAATATTTCTTTTCCCCAAGCGCTATCAAGCTTAATTAAACCTTTATTTTTTTCTTTTTTGGGCTTAATGTTATTAAGACTGTTCCAAACTTCGCTGTTATAATTTTGGGGAGATAAACGAAAGGAAACAATAGATTTTTTATGGTCTTTAAAAAAATGTTGGTCACCTTGAATGTTAACCGTTATCACTTTTCCTGTATGAAATCCATCAAAAAAAGTCATAATTCCGTTAAAACTATTTTTATGATTTTTTAAAATTACTTTAGGCTCAGGAAATTTTTTAGCCCAATGATTGGGTTTCATTAACCCGTCAAAATAGCTGTAAAGGTTGTATTCTATTTCTTTTAAAGTTAAAGGAGCATTAGTATTTACTTTCCATCCAATAAGTAAAGACCAAAATTCATCACTCTGAGGGTCTGACCACTTAGGCGTAAAAAGGAGTTCTTCAAAACCAGTGAGTTTTAATTTTGGAGCCCAATCAATGGGGAATTTTATAATTTCTTGTTTCCAATTATTAGGATTTTCAAAAATAGATAACTCTTCTTTTTCTTTGCCTACTTGAGCTTGATTAGTTATAGAAAAGCAAGCGAAACAAATTAGAGAGATAATAATTTTTTTCATCTGATTGATTTTTAAATTTCAGATAAAGTTATTTCAGAGTGTAAACAAAAATGTCAAAAAAAAGTAAAAGAAGTGTCAAAAGTTATAAAAGCATAATTTTTCTTTTATTCTTCAAGCTTATCAAATACAAAATCAATTGAAAATTCATCATTAGCCACTGTAGCTTTTAGTTGATTTTTATCTTTCCAGTATTGTATCACTTTAGGAAACTCGTTTAGTTTGTTTTCCGCAGTAAAAGAAGTGTCAGTTTGTTGAGTAATAGCAAAAGAGGTAGGAGTTTCATTCACACCCGTAACTTGTAAAAAAAGAGCATCATTCTTAGAAACGATGTGTAAAATCTCTTTAAAAATGGTGTCTTGTTTTTGCAAAGTAAAACCCATTCCAGAAAAATCATCATACCAAAACTCATACGTAAGCTTATCGGGTTGGTTATTTGCACGTTTCCATTTTCCAAACAACCAAGTTGGTTTTTTGATATCTTTTGTGTTTTGACAAGAAAAAAGTAGGATACAAGAAAAAAATAAGATTAAAATTCGCATAACAACCATCTTTATGAATTAAAGATATGAATAAAATTCGATAAAAAATCGTAAATTCGCACCCCAAGAAAAGATACTATGCTAGATAAATTACAGATAGTTAAACAACGTTATGATGAGGTGTCAGATTTAATCATTCAACCAGATGTTATTTCTGATCAGAAACGTTATGTACAATTAAATAAGGAATATAAAGATTTAGGAAAGGTTGTTAAAAAGGCAGACGAGTATGAAACTTTATTAAATAATATAGAAGAAGCCAAGGAAATCATTGCTGACGGATCGGATGCTGAAATGGTTGAAATGGCTAAAATGGAAATGGACGAAGCGAAAACTCGAATTCCACAATTGGAAGAAGAGATTAAGTTTTTACTAATTCCGAAGGATCCCGAAGATTCAAAAAATGCGGTAGTAGAATTACGTGCGGGTACTGGTGGAGATGAAGCGAGTATTTTTGCGGGTGATTTGTTTAGAATGTACACCAAGTACTGTGAAAGTAAAGGGTGGAAAGTTTCTACAGTAGATTTTTCTGAAGGTACCAACGGTGGATTTAAAGAAATTCAGTTTGAGGTTACTGGAGAAGATGTGTATGGAACGTTAAAGTTTGAAGCAGGTGTACACCGTGTACAACGTGTACCTCAAACAGAAACTCAAGGACGTGTACATACATCGGCAGCGACTTGTATGGTATTTCCAGAAGCAGAAGAGTTTGATGTAGAAATCAACCCAAAAGATGTACGTATCGATTTCTTCTGTTCATCAGGACCAGGAGGTCAGTCGGTAAACACTACCTATTCAGCGGTGCGTTTAACGCATATTCCTACAGGGTTAGTGGCACAATGTCAAGATCAAAAATCGCAGCATAAAAACAAAGAGAAAGCGTTTAAGGTATTGCGTTCTCGTTTATATGATATGGAGTTGGCGAAGAAGCAGGAAGCCGATGCTGCAAAACGTGGTTCGATGGTAACTTCAGGAGACCGTTCTGCAAAAATTAGAACCTATAACTATCCGCAAGGAAGGGTAACAGATCACAGAATCGGACTAACCTTATACGATTTGTCGAATATTGTAAATGGAGATATTCAAAAAATTATAGACGAGTTAATGCTCGCAGAAAATACTTCTAAGTTAAAAGAATTAGGAGAAACAATTTAACAAAAAAGCGTTACCAAAGAGTAGCGCTTTTTTTATCAAAAAGAATTAGACTCCACAATTCTTGTAGAGCCGACAAAGAAACCCTACCTTTGGGCAGTATTAATGTTCTATTCCTATTTCGGGAGAAAATCTACGAGTCTTTATACTATTTTTCTGTCATACTTCAGTTTCTTAGTCTTCAGTTGCTTTATAAAGCATTTTCAATAGAATTTTTAATCTAAAATAATATCGTATAAAATCACAGACTACAGTTATATATCGTACTGTGGAGATATTTGTATGATGTAAAATGTCTAATAATTAAAATCATATTATATGTTAAGAATAGTTGTAAAAGAAGGTGAAAATATCGATAGAGCCTTAAAACGTTACAAGCGTAAATTTAGAGATGTAAAAGTTTTGCAAGAGTTGAGAGAGCGTAAGCAATATGTAAAGCCATCAGTTACTAGAAGAGCCCAAGTGCAAAAAGCAGCTTATAAAGAGCAGTTATTTAAAGAAGAATAGTAGTATAGCTATATAAAACAAAAAAGCGCAACCATTTGGTTGCGCTTTTTTGTTTTATAAAATTAATACTTATGACATTTACTTTTTAAAAAGTTGGTTATGCTGATTACTAACAGAAAAAATAAGATTTATTATTATTATAGGTTTTAGTTTAATAAAAGATTTACATAAATAATGATATTATTATATTTGAGACAATTGAAATATTAAAAATTGATGAAAGAAAATAACTACCCTGTTTTTTTACCAGGGAAAGCTATAGGACAAGACGCTTTTGAAGGGGGGGCTCATGAAAGAGTGTCAAAAGTGATAAAAGAAATAATAATCAATAATAAGCTAGAAAAAAAGGTTATAGGACTGGAAGGAGATTGGGGGGCAGGAAAATCTAATGTAGTTAAGCTGGTAGAAAAAGAATTAGGGGATGATTATGTTACTTTTATTTTTGATGCTTGGGGAAATCAAGAAGACTTAACGAGAAGGTCTTTTTTAGAGCAATTAATATCGACACTTGTTTATGATAAACTTTTGTTAGAAGAGAGTAAATGGAGGAATATAAAAAAAAGCTTACTTTCCAAAGTCTCTGAAGTTTCTATTAATAAAAAAAGCTCAATAAAAGGTTACTGGTTGTTTTTAGGGTTGTCATTTTTGTTATTTACTGTCCTTTCTAGTTTTTATAACAATATCCTTCTAGAGGTTGATTTTTTAAAAGATTTTGAAATGGCAAGCCCCTGGAGGGCATTGACTGTTATTTATCTAATACCTTCTATACTTTTAGTTATCTCTTTTATAAAAGCACTTTATAGCTTTTCAAGAAGAAGAGAAGAAGTGATAGAGAAAGGAATCAATGAAACTGAAAGGGAGACTTTAAATAATATGATTCAGGTTTTTCAAGGAAAAAGTATTGAAGAGGAAAATATAGAAAGGATATGGGAAGATGAACCTTCGGTTGTTAGTTTTAGAAAGTATTACTCAGAGATCGAGTCTAGTCTTAATGATAAAGGGAAGAAAATTCTAATAGTATTTGACAATATAGATAGAATAGAAGACGATAAGATAAAAGCTCTTTGGTCGTCTATCCATACTTTTTTTGCTGATGATACCTCGTCTTTCACTTCATGGGTTATCATACCTTATGATAAAAAAAAGTTATCAAAGTGCTTTGAAGATAATGAAGGGTTTATTGAAAAGACATTTTCAATAAATTTCAAGATAACTCCGCCATTAGTAATCGCATGGGAAAGCTTTATGAAGGAAAAGCTTTTAACTGCTTTTGGAGAAGAGTTGATAAATAAAGACGAAATTGAAAGAATAATAAAGATTTTTGATTTATGTTCTAATGAAAAAGTAGTACGTCCCAGGTCGATTATAAATTATATTAATGAAGTAGTAACTTTATATAAAGTCTGGGAGGAAGAAGTACTAAAAAATGAAATTAAGATAGAACACCTGGCGTTGTTTTACAAGGTAAAGGATAAAATTGAAGAGAACCCAATAGAAAACATAATTAGTAGGACATACTTAGAAAAAGCTAAGTTATTATATGATGATGTAGACTTAGAAACTATTATTTCTATGTTGTTTTATGGAGTTAAAAAGGACTTAGCAGACGAGGTTTTGTTGAGTAGAAAGTTAGATGAAGTTATAAGAGAAGGTAAATATAAAGATATAGAGTTACTTTCTAAGCACGGAGCTTTTGTATCTTATTTTATAGCGAGGTATAATAAGATTCCAATAAACCAAAAACATAGAGGTGTTTTAGAGTTATTTAATGAGATAGAAAAGGTTATGCCACCTCATTTGATGAAAGATTTATGGAGTGAATTATCTAAGGAAATATTGGATGTCCCAATCGCTTTTGAAGAGTTTAGGGAGATACATAAGGTGTTGTTGGTTAAAGGTTCTAATAACTTCAATATAATTAAAAAATTAGTAAATGACCTATCTTATAATGTAAATAATGAAGAAAAAAAACAAATTATTTACAGAGACTCAATAATGGAACTGGAAAGGTTTGTAGAGGGTCAAGGAATTGATGTAAATATATTTAATTTCATTGAAGGCAAGAAACACATGGTTAGTCCTGAAGTCTTATTAAGCTTTGTTACTAAAAAAGGAGAAGATTATCATAAGTATAGAGTTTTTGTAGAGGAAGAAGAAATTGATTCGTATTTTCTTCATGTACCTACATTAGACATAAAAGAAATAGAAGAGGGAGGAATTTTAAATTATAAAGAGATTAATCACTACATGACTGAATTAAAGATGTTGAGTAAAGATTATTCTTTTGAGGAAATAAAGAATAGATTATTAAGAGATATAAAAAAATATTATACAGATTTTGTAAGTGCAAGAGAAGGGGTAGGTGTTTTAAGAAAACTATTTCCTTCAGTTGGATTTATAAAGGTTGAAAGAAATGAGTTTTATAGTATGATGAATAGCCCTAAGGATAGTGGAGCTAAAGAATATATCGACCTTTTTTGTATTGCATTGTCTAATGTTATTATGAATAAGGAGCTTAGAATAACTAAGCGTTGGTTTTTTGGAGAGTTTCATAATTTTTCAGAATCAGAAGTAGCAGATAATATTGAATATTATTTAGATTATGGAGATTTTTTAGAGCAGTTGTTAGAAGACTCTAAGTTGGCAAGTAATAAATTTTTAATGAATGTATTTGAACTTGTAACTAATAAAAATGAAAGGGAGGGAAGTATTGATTTTAATTGGGTGTTAAAGAATTTTAAACAGATTAAGGAGAGAGTTTTCAATAATAACGAAGTGCATTTTAGGGTTTTTTTAGATAAAGTAGGGGCTTTAAATTATACTGGAGATTTAGAGTTGGATTCGGTTCCAATGGATTTTTGTAATTATTTAGATTTAGGAAATTCTTTAGTAAGAACTGTAGCAAGAAAGTCTGTAAGGTATATAGATAATATGACGAAAGAAAAGGTGTTTAAAATGCTAATGTCAAGAAATAGTGATTATATTGTATTTGAAAAATTAATAGAAAATAAATGGTTAGACAAAAGTCTTTCTGATAGTTTTTATGAAGGTTACGAGGAGTATTTATATTCTATAGCGAAAGGAAGGAGTCATTCTTATAGCATAGAAGGTATAGTTGAAAACCGGATTCATTTTTTAGCAAATAAATCTAATCTTAGAAGAATTTTTATGAATGTTAAGGAGTTATTGTATGAGTTTGAAGTTAATGACTTTAAATTGAGATCCTTATTTAATGGTGTTTTTTCTTACGGAAGTTTAGACAATGATGTAAATGAGTCGATGAAGAAAATAATTATACCTTTAATGTTGTCTGACAAAACATTTGATATCTTTTTAAGATACTCTAAAGATCTTATGCTTTTATTTGAAAGTTCTGAATCATACACAGGTATGTTGTTTGAAAGATTGATAGAGAAGAAAGATAGTACTGATTTTTCGGATAATGAAAAAATGAAACTTTTGTTAAAGCGATTTAATTTGGATGAATTAAAAGCTTAAAATAATATTTTTTGATTATTTATAAGCTCATTAATAGTAGATAATTTTCATGTCTAATAATGTTTTGTAGAGAGGTTTCTTTAGCTATGCTTCAAAGTATATCAAAATGAAGTGTAGTACTCACTACACTTTCTTCGAAAGCTGCGTTCGCTTTTTTCATTGAAAAAAGGGATTATTTTTTTGGCTAGAGCCAGCAAAAATAATTTGGAATGCTTTGACAAAGTCAAAGCATAGATTTTTTTCATTTTCAGTTATAACAGAAAAACTAATTGTATCGTACGAAACAAAACTAACTCTCAACTAACAAAAAATAAGTTTCAAGATAGTTAGTTTTTAAGAAGTAATTAAAAAAAATAGATAAGTTGATAGCTTTTTTTATTAAATTTATAGAGGGGTATTATGTTGTGTTTATTATGTAGTAATATAGTTGAATATGCTTTTTAAGCGCATAAAAGAGGAAAATGAATTATCAAATTAGTGTTTCTTTTTTATGAAAAAAATACAGTAGTTTTGTAGCCTCACTAGCCCCAAAAGAACATAGAAAAAATGACCATTTCTCAAACTTCCTACTCTTCATTTCTTAAAACTATATCACCAGTTTTAAGTAATACTATTTTTAATAAAATAGTTAAAGGAGAAGAAGAAGTGGTAAAGAAAAGGGCTTTAAAATACTTGTCGTATAATAGTACGGTTGAGTTGAGTACCTATAAAGATTTTTTTGAGCATTTATACGAGTCGATGTTAAAAAATTATAGAAGCGAATTTATTTACAAAAATGAAATTGTAAATAAAATCCTACTAGGGAGATATAGTCTCAATACAGCAACCGTTTTAAATGAGTTCAGAGTTGGGAGATCTATAGCTGATTTAGTAATGTTAAATGGAACGTCTATTGTTTATGAGATTAAAACAGAATATGATTCTCCAGAAAGATTATTATCTCAAATAAATGAATATAGAAAGTCATTTTTAAAAATTGTTATAGTTACTCATTATACAGTTGCTCGTAAATATGAGGCATTTTTACTTGAACATAGATTAGATAATATAGGACTTATAGTTTTTTCAAATAGAAGTACTTTAAAAGAAAAAATAAAACCAATTGAAGACTCAAGTTTTTTAGATGTTACATATATGTTTAAATGCTTGAGAAAAGATGAATATACTCGTTTAATAAAAAAATATTATGGGTATCTACCAAACGTTCCAAATACAAAATTATTTAAGGAATGTTTAGAGTTAGCAAAAAAGATAGAAGAAAAGGATTTTCATGATCTAATGTTTAATTATCTTAAGAAGAGGACTATAAAAGAAAAAAAAATAGTATCTTCCCAGGAAATTCCGGTTTTTTTAAAGCATATATCGATATGTTTAAACTTTAAAAAAAAGGAGCTAGAAAAAATTCATCTATTTTTAAATAAAAACTTATAATATGTACTTTCCTTTTTTAAGAGGAAAGCAGTTTGAATTAATTGCTTTACGAGAAATATCTGGAATAAATGGTGGTTATAATTATATAAGCCCAATTATTGAACCAGTGAAAAAGAAAACAGCTACTTATGATAAGACTATTAAAGTTTTACAAGGGGCTAATGCAAATTTTACAATTATTGTAAATCCACATCATGGTGATATCAAAAATGATATTGATTATGTATGTTTAAACCTGTTACCTCCTTTAGCTTATGATAATTTTCAGTTAGGTATAATTGTACATAGTAAAACAAATCTAAGTTATATTGCTGAAAAACTGAATAATAATGGTTTGTCTAAGAATCCAATTGTAATTATTTTGGCCTCGGTTAATGATGAAGGGATGGGTGATTTAGAAAATTTTATTAATACTTTTAATATAAAGCACATAGTCTTAGGATCTCATGTTAGAGAAAGAAGAACAATAATCAGAGTTGTAAAAAGGTTATGTGATAGTTTAGTCACTTTATCCGATCCTTATAATAAGCTTTCACGTAATAAGGATTATGCGATTGATACAGATGAGTTTTTTAGCGAAGAACATTTATACTTTTCAGAAGAAGGATATATTGGTTATTCAGATTTTTTGACTATTGGACAAGAGTACACAGATAAAGGTTACTCGCCCTACGCTGTAGCAATTCATTTAACATACTCTAGTAGTGATGATGTATTTAGAGTTCATCATTTTGTTTCAGATTCTAATGATGATACTTCTGATGTCGCTGGTAAATTTGGAGAAGCTCTAGACAAGTTAATTCCATTTATTAATGAGATAGAACTTCATACTCTTGCAAGTAATGAATTTCGTGATTTAAATGAAGAAGGTAAGTATCCAGGTTTAGGAACTGTAAAAAAATTATCAATATTAAATCATCTTGAGTTAGTCAATAACTACTTTTCTTAATATGAACTGTTGTACAGATTGTTTTTTAGATAAGGAGTTAAAAGGATTTGTTTACTCTAATTCAAATATAGTAAGTACATGTGATTTTTGTGGAAAACAAGAGACTGAGACAATTAATACACAAGAATTGCAAGAGCAGTTTATTTCACTATTGAATATTTATGTTGTTGATGAAAATGGTCAAGATATAGTTTCAACTTTACAGAGTGATTGGGGGATATTTAAAATTGATGATCCAAAAATAACAAAGAAGTTACTAGAAGCTATATTGGATGGGCTTGAAGAAGACTATTCTAGGTTTTTAAACTCGAAAATTAGACTTTCAATTCCTTCAGAAACGATTGAACTTATAAATAGCTGGAATTCTTTTAAAAATGAAATAAAAAAAGAAAATAGGTTTTTTATTAAAAATCCAGCTGATTTAGAGTCAATAGCAGAGACATTCCCAGTTCGAGAATATTCAAAAGGAAAGATGTTTTATCGTTCTAGAATTTCTAATGATGAGAGTGGGTATCCTCCTGAAAAAATGGGGAAACCTCCTCATAAATTATCAAAATCAGGAAGGGCTAACCCGCAAGGAATACCTTATTTGTATGTGGCTCAATCAATTGATACTACATTATACGAGGCACGCGTAACATTTTTAGATTATGTTTCTATTGGAGAATTTAAGTTGATGGATAATATTAAAGTTATAACTTTAAGAGACTCATTCCAAGTTAGTCCTTTTATTGAAGATTTTTCTATTGAAAAATATATAAAGAATAAGGAGTTTATAGATTTATTAGAAAGTGAGCTAGCTAAACCTCTAAGAAGACAAGATAATGAGTTAGATTATTTGCCAACACAATATTTATGTGAATATATAAAGCATTTAGGGTATGATGGGGTGGAATACGGAAGCTCATTACATAAAGGAGGAATTAATCTAGTTTTTTTTGATGAAACTAAGTTAGAATGTAAGTCAACAAGAGTTTTAGAAGTATCTAAAATAGATATAGAATACAAAGAATTGTAAATCGTAAGTTGTACTTGATAAGGTTTAAAAAAACACCTAAAACGACACCCAAAAACAACAAACCCTGTAAACACAATGCTTACAGGGTTTATTTGTGGAGACGCCGAGAATCGAACTCGGGTCCAAACAAGCAGCTCAAAGGCTTTCTACATACTTAGTTTTTGTTTCATTTTCGATTAAGACCTGACCAAAAACTGCCCAATCTTAACTTATCTTCTTTAGTTTCGAAAACCTATCGAAGCCCTAAGTTTTCTATGTTTACTTTTACGATGCCCAAAAATGAAACGCCGTAAACCAAGGCTTTTCGTGGACATTCAGCTTGCGCACCTAGTGCGCCGAGGCTCTATCTTACTATTAATTCAGATTAAGCAGCTAAAGCGTAGTTATCTTCGCCGTTTAAATGGTTGAAATAAGTTTAACGAGTTGTCATTTCACTCCTCGGTATGCTTACATTTTCACTAATCTTGCTGTCAAAACCAGTCGTCCCCAATATGTCAAAGATGCTATAAATATCTCTGCAAAAAATATACCAGATAATCTTTGTAATTCTATGCAATTTCGTTTGGCAGGACTGTAAAACAGTTTTGCCAAAACAAGAGGATGCAAATATAAAAAAATACTACTTGTACAATCATTTTAAAACGAGTATTTTCGCTGCAATTGTTATAAACTATAACATTATATGTAAAATTGTTTAATTTTAATACAAGATCAATTATGAAATTCGGAATTATAAAAGAACGTAAAAATCCACCTGATAGAAGAGTCGTGTTTTCTCCAGAAAAATTGCAAGAGTTTAAACAACAGTTTCCTCAAGCAGAAATAGTAGTGGAGAGTTCTGATATCCGAGTTTTTTCTGATGAAGCTTATAAAAAAGCAGGTTTTGAGGTAACCAATGATATTTCTGATTGTGATGTGTTACTAGGGGTAAAAGAAGTTCCTGTAGACAATTTACTACCGAATAAAAAATACTTTTTCTTTAGTCATACCATTAAAAAGCAGCCGTATAACCGCAAGTTGTTAAAAGCCATGCTAGAGAAAAATATTGAAATGTTTGACCATGAAACCATTATACAAGAAAACGGAGCACGTTTAATTGGTTTTGGTCGTTATGCAGGTTTGGTAGGGGCATATAACGGATTTAGAGCCTTAGGTATACGAGAAGGATTGTTTACTTTACCGAAAGTAGAAACCTTAGCAGATTTAGATGCTGTAAAAGCAGCATTGGACAAAATTACCTTACCGAACATTAAAATTTTATTGACTGGAACTGGAAAAGTAGCAAAAGGAGCCCAAGAAATTTTAGATCATTTACAAATTAAACAAGTAAGTGATGCTTTGTATTTAACAAGTGAGTTTACTGAGCCAGTATATTGTATAGCGGATGTAATGGAGTACGCCAAACGTAAAGATGGTAAAGTAGGAGATAAGTTTGAGTTTTATAAAGACCCAACTGGATATGAAAGTAATTTTATGGCCTATGCGAAACAAACCGATTTCTTTATAGCGGGTCATTTTTACGGAGATGGTGCTCCGTATTTATTTACACGTGAAAATGCAAAACACCCTGAGTTCAGAATAAAGTATGTAGCAGATATTTCATGTGATATTGATGGACCAGTAGCTACAACACTTCGTGCATCAACAATTGCAGATCCTATTTATGGTTATAACCCAGAAACAGAATCAGAAATAGACTTTAAAGATGAAAAAGCCATTACCGTAATGGCGGTTGACAATTTACCGTGTGAGTTACCAAAAGATGCAAGTGAAGGTTTTGGAGAAATGTTTTTAGCGCATGTAATTCCTGCATTTTATAACGATGATAAAGACGGAATTTTAGCTCGTGCAAAAATGACAACAAATACTGGTCAATTAACCGAACGTTATGCATATTTGCAGGAGTACGTAGACGGAAAAGAATAACATTCATTAACTCCCGCTTCGGCGGGATTTTTTATTTAAGATGATACCAGACAAACAGTTTTTAATCGATACAGCAAACATGAAAATGCCTTTTGGTAAATACAAAGGAACATATTTAATTGACATTCCTGAGTATTATATTGTTTGGTATAAGAATAAAGGATTTCCACAAGGAAAACTAGGCACAATGCTAGAGCTAGTTTACGAATTGAAGTTAAACGGACTAGAAGACATTTTACGAAAGATTAGAAGATAATTTGCGAGTTAAAAATTTTTCTAAAAGTAAAACAGTGACAATTCCTAAGGTATAAGCTACTAAATCACCAATACTAAAAGTAGCACCAAATACGATTACTGCCAATCGGTTATTTTCTAAACCGAGAAATTCTAAAAGAGGAGTTAACTGTAAAAATTCTACGATATAAGCAAAAATTAACACAGAAACGGCCACGGTTTTATTAGAGAGGTTAAAGAGCGCTTTTACTAAATAAAAGAGTAAGATAACGACTAAGAAGTCACCAAAAGTATGTCTTATAAAACCTGAAGATTGAGCTATTATAATTTCTAGCAAAAGAAGAAAGATAAAGGTAAGGAAGTGTTTTCGATTGAATCTCATATTCATATTTTTAAGCAAACTATCATACTGTATGATAGTTTGCTTATTAAGTAGTATTAATTAATCGTTTTGCCAATCTATTTTTCTTGAAGCATACATCACTGAAGCAAGAATTATAAATAACCCTAGGCTACCTACTAATAGCGCATAGTTTTCAAGCTGAATAATTACAAAAATAAAGGCATATAATGTGCTAAGAGAAGCTCCAATAAATAAGGAAAATTTAACACCCTTTAAAATGGATTTCGAATACAAAGAAATTAGCAATACCACAGCTATTGATGCTATTACATAGGCTTTTAAAAAGCTACTATGTTCTGAAATAGAAATAAGTAACGTATAAAACATGGTTAAGGCAACACCAATCATTAAATATTGAAAGGGATGAATGGATATTTTACTCATGGTTTGAATTAGAAAGAAAATTAAGAAAGTAAGTCCAATAACCAGAAAGCCATATTTAGCAGATCGTTCACTTTTTTGATATTCGTCTACAGGAATCATGAAGTTTACACCAAAAGCATATTTTTTTAAGTTAGGAATTCCAGTAAAAGATTGCTGAGAAAAAGGTCTGTTAATATCTAATATTTTCCATCTGGCATCAAAACCATTATCAGAGATTTTGTCGGAGTTAAAAGGAAGGTATTCTCCAATAAAATTAGCGGTTTTCCAGTCAGAATTTATATGAACAGTTGTTTCTTTTCCGATAGGAATAAAACGAATTTGTTTGCTACCATTGATGCTTAGTGATAGGTTAAAGTTCGTGTCTGATTTTTTAGGAAGGTCTTCTTCATTTAAAAATTTACTTTCTAATTTATGAAGGTTTAAATAGTTGTAGTAGGCTTTTTCATTACTAGTATCATCTTCATATTTAGAAGTAAAAGCGTAGGTATTTTTATGTAGTTTTATTTCCACCAAATTATTCACCCCTTTTAAATTAGAAGTTTTGATAATTAAGCGTGCTTTGTTCCAAAGGATATCTTCCTCATTGATTTCTTTTTCACTAAAATCAGGTTTCGTAAAACTTCCATCAATGTCTATGTTGCTATTGTACACCGCTGTTTTATAAATACCACGCTTTTTTTCTTCAGGATTTATAGAAGATTTGATATTTAGTTTCTTCGGAAAAAAGTAAGCATATTTAATTTTTTCTTCAATCTCGGTTTGAGTTTCTTTTGTCTTTTGATTTCGAACAAATTTCTCTTTATAAGTTTTGTACGGAACTTTTAAAATAGGACCGTATAACAAGACCTCTTTTCCCCATTTCTGATTGATTTCTTGTACCACTTCTTGTTGTCGATTCATTCGCTCAACAATTAAACTTTTAATAAAAGATAAAGGAATTAAAAGGATGAGAATTAAAAAACCAATCATTAGCATCCTAGCTGTAATTGATGTTTTTACCCACTTGCCGAATCTTCCGTTTTGTTTGTTAGATATTTCCATAGTTTTGTTGTTTAAAAGAACTTTGAAATTCAAAGTTTAATTATAAAAAAATTAGTGTTATTTATTTTTAATCAGTTTTTCTAAGGCATCAATATGTTTTTTGAACTCCAGTTTACCAAGCTCTGTAGCATAATATCGAGTGTTGGGTTTTCTTCCAATAAATTGCTTTTCTATTCTAATAAATTCAACTTTTTCTAAGGCTTTAGTATGGCTTGCCAAATTACCATCTGTAGCACCTAATAATTCTTTTAGGGTAGTAAACTCAGCATATTCATTAACCATAAGAACAGACATAATTCCCAGTCTGATTCTATGATCAAAAGCTTTGTTTATATTTAGAATAATGTTTTTCAAAAAAGATAAATTTTAAAGTTCGAAAATAGTGCTTATTTTCTATCGTGTTTAAAATACATGACAGTACCGTAAACAATATGCATAACTCCAAATCCTAGAACCCAAAACCAAAAACCATAACCGGGTAACATTGCAGCAATAAGTCCTAAAACAACTTCAGTATACCCTAAATACTTAATATCACCTACAGTATATTTAGAAGCGTTGATTAATGCTAAGCCATAAAAAAGTAACATTAAAGCACCAGTTTGCCCATATTTTTGATGTCCTAAAATAATAATGATATAGATGGCCCCAGAAATCAGAGGAATAAGGAAATTTAATAGCAACCTTCTTGTGGTAGCATCCCAAATTTTTTCACCGTTCTTTTTAGCTTTTCTCGTGGTTAAAAAGATAGCGGTAGTAATGCTCAAAAAACCAACTAGCAATAAATCAAAGATGACCATTTGGAAAATTTTTCCATCAAGCATCAAATAACCATTTGAATTATTATTGACTAACCAATACGCATAAGCAGCTCCAATTAAGGCATATATTCCTGCTAAAATACCAGACAAGCCGCTTAATGATATAAATCTTGATGATTTATTCATTAGGTTTTTAATTTCTGATATGTCTTTTAAATAATCTTCTGAACTCATTTTTAAAGAACTTTGAAAAGCAAAGTAAGTTTAATTTTGTGAAACAAACAAATAAAAATTTAATGTATTTTTGAAAGAATGAAACCAGCTGAAGAATACATACTCAAACAACCCGAGCCATTCAAGTCTATTTTACTGCATTTACAAGTACTGATAGAAGGGAATTTTCAAAATTTAGAATTAAAATACAAATGGAAAATTCCAGTATATTATATCAATGGGAAGCAATTGTGTTATATCAATGCCTCTCATAAAAAGGGTTTTGTTGATGTTGGGTTTTGGGCAAAAGGTATTTTACAGGATTTTGATACTTTTTTAGTTTCAGAAGGGAGAGCGGTGGTAAAATCACTACGTTATACTTCAGTAGAAGAAATCAATGAAAAAATACTATTTGAAGTCATAGAAGAAGTAGCAAAACACAACCATAAAGGTTTTTGGAAGAAATAATACCTCCGAGGCTATTTTGAAGCTATGAGGTATGACAAAGCAGATTTATTATTAAAGTACAATGTTAAAACTCCTGGTTTAATTTTATCAATAGCAATGTTTGTATAAGCCCCATTATTGGTTACAGATGGATTTTTAGCATGTATATCTTGTTTGTACTTATAGGTAATATTAGTGTTAGAAGCTAGGTTTTTTAAAGTGATGAAAATATTTTTATTGCTATTTAATTTGCCATTAATCGGAGATACTATTTTAGCATTACTTTCCAAAAAAGGTTCCCAAACCATAGGTAAATGGCTAAAGGAATTTAATGGAGCTTGATTTATATAATCCAACCATTTTTTAGTACTTGGATAATGTGTTAGTCTAATTTTTTCTTTTGAAATGTTAAAGTAATTGAAATTAGGAACTTGTTTAAGGAGTTCTGAATCAAATTTAATTCCATAAGTTGCATCAACTAAAATCCATTCGTTGTTTATTTTAACAGCATTCCAGGCATGATTTTTAAACTTTGGTTTGTTACCAATGTCGTCGGGCGAAGTTTTAGTATATCCCTTGATTAACTCGTTTTCAATATTAAGTAAATCACAAACTTTTTTAAACGTTATGGAGATTCCTAAACACACCCCTTCTTTCGATAAAATTGTTTTTTCTGCAATTTTATCATTAATAATCTTCCTTCTTCTTTTAAGATCATCATCATTATAGTACACAATAAGTTTGGGTTCTTTAAGGGTAGAGTTATTTGAACTCGAGTAAAATCGAATATTCGAAGTTAACCAAGAGAAAAGAAACTTTGCTTTCTCCATATCTGAGTTAAAATTATGATTAATTAGTTGCGCTAATTGTTTGGTGGACTTTACCTGATGATAAGGAGTTAAATTGTTGTTTTTAGATATTTGAGAAAAGGATATGTTATTAAAAAGAATAAAAAGGATCAATATTTTTTTCATAGCGCGTCTTATTTAGTATCTTATAAAGATAAAAAAAACTAGCAAAAAGAAAGAACAACTTATATTTCTTAAAGAGTAACAATTAGATAAACAAAAAAGAGCTTTTAAAAGCTCTTTTTTATTATTAGTAAATAGTTGTATTTGATTATAGCACATTATATGTTAGGCTTACAGAGTAAGTAGAAGACTCACCAATATTTCTACCATCTATTACTTTACCGTAACCAACACCAATTCCTAGTTTAGGAATAATATTTTTATAAACAGTTACACCAACACTTTTATAATCTACATCAGTTTCAGGGAAGTTTCCTTTAAATGAAGGAGTTCCAATGTCTACTCCTTCTTCTGAGTTATAATAATCTGCCCAAGCTTCTACATAAATAAAGCTACTGGCATAACCAATTTTACCAGTAGTGGTAAAGGCATTAGGGACACCAAAGTCACCACCAGGGGTTAAATTATTATCAGCATTTCCTCTTAAGTTATAACCCGCAAAAATGGTAGAGAAAAAACCAGCGTTTGTGTTGAGGTGTAAACCAGCTTTTATATCAAAACCAAAACCTCCATTACCGATAGATAATATTCCGTTTGGTTCATATCCTGTAGGGATAACGGCAGTAATACCAGTTATGATATTTAAGTCTCCTTTTTTAAACTGAAATTTATGCGCATTAAACTTTAAGGCAAGTGAAATGTCTTGTAACTCAGAGATAGAAGTTAATCCGTTTACTGGATCTGCTTGATTACTAGTGTTTGTTGCATCGATAAAAGGAATGCTTACAATAGCTGAAAACCGATCAGTAATACCATATTTGGCATAAAGAGAATAAATGTTCTGGTTAATTTTTTCATGAACAGGAACTGCGTTTTGTTTCGTTTTACCTAAGTAAAATTTTTCATATTCACTTCTCGCAAATGAAGTCGTAATAGATAAAGTGTTTTTCTTTGGAGTAAAACCATCATATAGGCCTTGACCATAAGAGGTTACTGAGATTCCTAATAAAAGAAATGTGGATAGGAGGGCGTCAAATTTTTTCATGTAATGTTAGTTTATTTTCTCCCTTTGTCGAGTTTCTTTTAAATCATTACAGAGAAATCTACTTTAATAACTCAAAAGAAGAAAATATTACTATTCAATCAAAAACTCAAGCATAACCTCTTTATCGATGATTAAAAATAACTGTTTGCTATTTTCAAGCGGGGTTGTCGTAATGGTAGTACTATTATTTTTAGTAGATATATTATCAGGTTTTACAGCATATCGATATCCACTATACCCTAAAAAAACTGATTGATTAGGGTGTATATTTTTAATTTTTAGTTCAATAGTAGCATTTTTGTCTAATATTCCTTTTAAAGGAGCAACTAGCTCTAATTTTGATTGTAAAAAAGGAGCAGTATAAATAGGTTGATTGTAAAAGTCCGTTTTATTTATTCTTCCAACTCTTAATTGCCAGAGTGTTTTTTCAGGAAAGTGTGTTCTAAAGTATTTTTCTTTAGGAATGTTGTAGTAATAAGTATTAAAAAAGGGTTGCCATTTGTTATTTATCACAAATCCAGCTGCCCAAGTGGCATCAATATAAATCCAGTGATCATTTAGTTTAACAGCATTCCAAGCATGATTAGAGTTGGTTTTAGGCTTGGCTATATCATTTGATGAATTTCTGATATACCCCTTTATAACTTCGTTTTCAATTTCAAGTATAGAACATATTTTAGCGAAAGTTTGTGCATAGCCTTCACATATTGCTTTACGGGTAACTAAAGTTTTAGTCACAATATCATCTTTTATAGCCTGTAGCTTTTCAAACTTTTCTTGCTCATTCCTGTATCTAAAAGAAATTCGTTTGTTTTTAGGACGATAGTATGCATCTAAATCATACTGTATGTTATGAGCAAGCCAATAAAAGGCAGCTTGTACCTGTTGTTCTTCAGTTTTAAAATCGCTTGCTATCTGCTGAGCTAGACGTTCTACTTCATTAAATTTAGGATAACTATTTACTTTTTCTTCAATTAAAGAAAAGTCTTGCGCACTTACAATAGTAGTAACTAGAAAGAATAAAAAAAGAAGTCGTTTCATATATGAGCTAAAAACAATTGTATGAAACAAAAACTGTGCCTATAAATTATTAATAGTTTTTCTAATGGTTACTAAATTAGTTAGTAAACCTTCTAAATAATCAAGATGTAACATGTTTGCACCATCACTTTTAGCATTAGCAGGATCAAAATGAGTTTCGATAAATAATCCATCAACATTATTAACCACACCAGCGCGAGCAATAGTTTCAATCATGTCAGGACGCCCACCAGTAACACCACTTGATTGGTTGGGTTGTTGTAAAGAATGGGTAACATCTAATACCGTAGGAGCGTATTCACGCATCGTAGGAATTCCGCGGAAATCAACAATCATATCTTGGTACCCAAACATAGTACCTCTATCTGTTATCCATGCTTTTGGGTTTCCAGCATCATGAACTTTTTTTACCGCATGTTGCATAGCTTCAGGACTCATAAATTGTCCTTTTTTCAAATTCACAACTTTACCAGTTTTTGCAGCAGCAACTACTAAATCGGTTTGACGAACTAAGAAAGCAGGAATTTGTAATACATCTACATATTGGGCTGCTTTTTCAGCATCAGAAACCTCATGAATGTCGGTTACGGTAGGAACATTAAAAGTTTCAGAAACCTTGCGTAAAATTTTTAAAGCTTTTTCATCACCAATACCTGTAAAACTATCTATTCTACTACGATTCGCTTTTTTAAAACTTCCTTTAAATACATAAGGAATTTCTAATGTATCAGTAATGGTAATTATTTTTTCAGCAATTCGCATCGCCATATCTTCTCCTTCGATAGCACAAGGACCAGCAAGCAAGAAAAAATTGTTAGAATCAGTATGTTTTATGTTTGGAATATCAGTTAAAGCCATCCTTAAAAATTTTCAACAAAATTAAGAAATTAAATTGGCTATATTTAGGCTTTTAAATAAATAAAGAATGAAAAAAGTTTTATATCCATTAGCACTTGTAAGTGTATCAGTTTTACTGTCGTGTAAGCAAACTAAAAATACTAGTAACGAAGTTGCTATGAATACTGTAGAGGTAACTCAGAAAAAACAAAATAAAGAAGAGTTAATTGATTCTGTTTTAGTAAGAAAACACCTATACACACTTGCTTCAGATGAAATGGAGGGTAGAAAACCAGGCACTGAGGGAATGGAAAAAGCAACTCAATATATAGAAAATGAATACAAAAGAATTGGCTTAAAAACTTTTGACACATTAACTACATATCGTCAAAATTTTGAGTATAAAGGAATCAAAATGAGCAATATTATAGGCTTGTTAGAAGGGAGGTCTAAAAAAGATGAATTTGTTATTGTATCAGCTCATCACGATCATTTAGGAGTAAAGAAAGACGGGGAAGGAGATAGAATTTTTAATGGAGCGAACGATGATGCTTCTGGTGTTACTGGTGTATTATCATTAGCTGAATATTATGCTAAAAAGGGAAACAATGAGCGTAGTATTTTGTTTGTATGTTTTACTGCTGAAGAAATGGGATTGGTAGGTTCTGAGTATTTTGGAAAAGGAATTGATGCGAATAAGTTTGTAGCGGGAATTAATTTAGAATTAATTGGGAAACAACCTAAAACAGGACCAAAAACTGCATGGTTAACTGGTTTTGATAAATCGGATTTTGGGAAAATAATTCAAAAGAACTTGGAAGGATCAGGATACAAGCTATTTCCAGATCCATACCCTAAATTTCAATTGTTCTTACGATCAGATAATGCTTCTTTAGCGCGTTTAGGGGTACCGTCTCATACCTTTTCAACCACTCCAATTGATGTCGATGCAGATTATCATAAAGTAACAGATGAAGCTGAAACCCTAAATATGACTGTGTTAACAGAAACTGTAAAAGCAGTTGCTAGAGGAACTCAAAGCATTATTGAAGGAAAAGATACACCTACTAGAGTAAAAATGGAGTAATTATATTGAAAACTTAATGTAAAGAAGGAGCCTTGAGCTCCTTTTTTATTGGAACTAGGTACTGTGTTTTTAATAAAACGTTAATTCTATACGGGGTAAATTGGTTAAAATGTTAAAATTGTATTAAAATTTTACTATATTCGAAAAGTTTTAATTTAAACCCCTTCGGAAATGAAAAAAACACTTTTAAGCCTAACGGTTGTTTTAACTATGATCTCTTGTTCTAATAATGAGGAAACATTAGACATAAAACAAGATCAAGATTTACTTACCAAAAAAGAAATCAATTCAAAAATTAAGACATCTTTAGAAGAAACTGGAGATTTTACATGGATGTCACAAGATGCTCATACAATATGGAGTGCAGTGAATCATGGAGAAAATATCTTGACTATAGGCTACGGTACTTCAAAAAATAACTATGCGAAGAGTGAAGAAAGTTCCAATATTAAAAACGAGTTGCTAGCCTTAGTAAGAAGCTTTGAGCCTACTTCAGCAAAAGGAGAAACGGAACTATATGTAAACGAAAATATTAATGTATTAGACATTAAAGTTACCAACAAGGAAACAATAAATGTCTTATTAAAAGACAGCAGAGTTCGTTATATAGAACCAGGAGGATATCGTTTTTTAGAGTCAACTGCTCAAGCTAAATCAGATTCATCAGGTTCTTCAGGATGTGGCTATGGTACAGCAAGTTTAAGTACGAGTGATTACCGTACAGTATCACCAGGGGCTAGATTACCATGGTCTTTTGATGCGCACAATATTTCTCAAGCATGGAATTATAGTACAGGGTCAGGTGTAACTGTAGCGGTGGTTGATTCTGGATTGTCACCGGAGCAAAAATGGATGAATCAATACTTTAATGATGGATATTCATCAGGAAGAACAGTTCAGAAGTATGGAACCTTTGTAGATTCTTGGTGGGCATGGTCTAATAATTATGACGGAGTAAATGACAAGTGTGGTCATGGAACCAAAATGGCAGCAGTAGCTACAGCTCCAAGAAATAATGACAATTTACCTGTAGGTGTTGCTTATAATGCAAACTTAGTAACGTATAGAGCTGTTGAAAATGTAGTAATTGATGATTACCATGAAAAAAGAGGTGTTGTTGAAGCATTAACAGCATTGGCAAATAGAAGTGATGTAAAAGTTATTTCTATGTCATTAGGTTCTCCGTTTAGTATTGGGAATGTATCGGATGCAGTAAAGTACGCACATAGCAAAGGAAAGATGATTTTAGCTGCAGGAGGAACGTCTACTTCATTTACTACTTGGTACGGAGTAATTTTTCCAGCAAGTATGTCTGAAACTGTTGCGGTAACAGGTGTTAAAGAGGGACAGTATAGCAAGTGTGATGTATGTCATACCGGATCACAAATTGATTTTACGGTACAAATGCAACGTACTAACGGAACGGATAATAAAATTCCTGTATTGAGTTATTATGATGGTCAAGCAAATTATGTAGGAGGTTCATCTGTAGCAACTGCTACCACAGCAGGTATTGCCGCATTGGTATGGGCAAAGCACCCAAGTTGGTCAAGAGAGCAAGTATTGCAAAAAATGAAAGAATCCGCTGATTTTTATCCGAACAAACATTCAGAGTTTGGGTATGGAAATATTGATGCGTTAAAAGCAGTTCAATAAAAATCAACTAACTAACCTTAAAAAAGTCTCGTGTAAACGAGGCTTTTTGTATTTTTATAAGGTATAGTTTTTGATGAAACACATTGTAAAGAATTTATATATGAAGTATTACAAATATTTTTTTCTGTTAGTTATTATTGGTTGTGCCTCTTCTAAAGTAGTATATGACTACGATAGTCAAACAGATTTTAACCAATACAAAACGTTCAATTTTTTTGAAGATGCTGGTAAAGGTTTAAATGAGTTAGATGTAAAAAGAGTTACTTATGAAATAACGACAGCTTTGGAAGCCAAAGGGATGCAATTAACTGAAAACCCTGATATGTATATCAATATTTTATCAGAAGAACGAGAATCTCTTAACAGAAATACGATAGGTGTTGGTTTAGGAAGTGGAGGAAGAAATGTTGGTTTTGGAATTTCAGGAGGTATCCCTATTGAGAGTAAAAAAATTAACCAGCAATTAACCATTGATTTTGTTGAAAGTAAAGACAACCAGTTAATATGGCAAGGAATTACTACTAGTGAAATAAG
>NZ_JBLWTZ010000032.1:0-23461 GCF_048269885.1 Tenacibaculum sp.
AAATAGTTTTAACTTAATAAATACCTAGATAATATATACCATGGAAAATAATAAAATATTTTTATATATTTGTAAGTGAATTTTAACAACAAGAAAAAATGAAAAAAGCTAAAATTATTTTTTATGTAGCTACAGGATTATTAACATTGTTAATGTTTTTTTCAGCTGGTATGTATTTTTTTAATCATGCAGAAGTAGCAAAAATGTTTACAACATTTGGGTATCCAACGTATATTATTTATCCGTATGCAGTAGCCAAATTATTGGGTTTAGTAGCGTTGTGGTTTTTTAGAGGGAACTTTTTAAACGAATGGGCATATGCTGGTTTTTTCTTCGCGTTTATTCTAGCTTTTTTTGCTCATTTTATGGTGGGTGATGGAGAACAAACAGGAGCACTTGTAGCGATGATACTATTAATAGTTTCGTATATTTATAGTAAAAAAATATAATGAGTAATAACCCAACAGCAACAGTAACCTTAACGAATCGAAATTATTTGGCAGAAAGTAAAATGAGAAATCATTTTGCTGTTATTGATGAACCTATAGATAAAGGAGGAGATGACAACGGACCGACTCCAGTAGAATACTTACTCACGGCAATTGGCGGATGTGTATCTATTACTTTGAGAATGTATGCAGAGAGAAAAGGATGGGACTTAGGAAAAGTTACGGTAAATGTTAGTCAAAAAGAACAATTAACTTCTGAAGGAGTTAAAAAAACATTAGTAGAGGAAATTTCATTCGAAAAAGAAGTTACAGATGAGCAGCGAACTAAACTATTAGAGATAGCTGGTAAATGTCCAGTAGCTAAAATGGTAAAAGGGGAAACCGAAATAGATTCAAAAATAACCACATAGATGAAGAAAATAATCGCTTTCGCAGGAAGCAATAGTAACAAATCAATAAACAAACAATTAGTAACATATGCTTCTAGTTTATTAGAAGGAATAGAAGTTTCGGTATTAGATTTAAATGATTATCCATTGCCTATTTATGGGATAGATAAAGAAATGGAAGACGGGATTCCTGAAAATGCAGCAAAGTTTCTAGAAAAAATCATTGTAGCAGACGGAATAATTGTATCGTTGGCAGAACATAATGGAAACTTTACGGTCGCATTTAAAAATATAATAGATTGGATGTCGCGTATAGAACAAAAAGTATGGCATAACAAACCTGTGTTATTATTATCTACCTCGCCCGGAGGGAGAGGAGGAGCATCGTCTATGGCCATAGCCAAAAACGGATTTCCCCATATGGGAGCAAATGTCATAACAGATTTTTCTTTACCAAAATTTTATGATAACTTTAATGACGGAAGGGTTGTAAATGAGGAGTTTAATAAAAAAATAAAAGAGGCAGTTACAACTTTCCAAAAAGCAGTATAAACATAAAATTTAATAGTATGTCAGAAGCAAAGGAAATCGTAAAAAAATACAGTAATGACGATATTACCGTAATTTGGAAACCAAACATGTGTATCCACTCAAAAAAGTGTTGGAAAGGTTTGATACAGGTTTTCAATCCGCAAAATAGACCTTGGATTAATATGGATGGAGCAACTACAGAAAGAATTAAAAAGCAAGTAGAAGAATGCCCATCAGGAGCGCTATCATATATTTCAAAAAGAGAAGGGAATCAAGCAGCAGCTCATACAGAAACTAAGGTAGAAGCATTAGAAGATGGTCCTTTATTAATTTACGGAACTTTGCAGGTAACCAATCCAGACGGTACGACAGAAAAGAAAAATAAAACAACGGCTTTTTGCAGGTGTGGAGCGTCTCGTAACAAACCCTATTGTGATGGCACACATGTAAAAGTTGAGTTTAAAGGATAACGATGAAAGTACAGCAAAAAGACAACGATAAAAAAGGAGAGTTTTATATTGAAGTTGAAGGAAATAGTGTTGCTTTAATGACGTATACTTGGGCAGGTAATGATAAACTAATTATAGATCATACTGAAGTTGGAGATGCTTTAAGAGGAAAAGGAGCAGGATATAAGTTGGTAGCAGCCTCGGTAGAGTTTGCTAGAAATAAAAACATCAAAATACTTCCATTATGCCCATTTGCTAAATCAGTTTTTGATAAAAAACCTGAATATTCAGATGTTTTAGCATAAACAAAATTCCTTTTCAGTATTTGTAAAGAGTTTATATTCCTTGGTACATAAATGTGTGTTTTGTATTTTTGTACTTAAAATAAGGAGGTTAAAATGAAGATAGTTTTATACGGTAGAAAAGGACATGCACATACAGTTGCATATAAAAACTTTCTAAAATCGGCAGAAGTACCATTTGAATACAAAGACGTTTCTGTTGATAATGAAGCAAAGGAGCATACTAAAGAATTGTATGATGGTCAAGTAAAATATCCAACATTATTTGTTGATGAAGAAGTGTACTTAACACCATCATCGGATACTTTTAACAAATTAATGCAAGACTTAAAGTTAAAAGGATAATCTTAATTTTAATAAAAAAGGGCTAATAGCTAACAGCTAATTACCGAAGCAATGGGAGATATTTCAAAAGACATTAATTCAAAATTTCCAAATAATAAAATCAAAGCATTTATCAATATTAAATATACTGCTAACTGGATAAACAGTAAAGAGAATGAGTTTTTTAAGCAGTATAGCATTTCGCCACAACAATTTAATATTCTTCGTATTTTAAGAGGAGCAAGAAAAGCAATAAAAGTTCAAACAATTAAAGACAGAATGATTGAACGAGCTCCGAACGCCACAAGATTAATGGATAAATTATGTGAGAAAAATTTAATTGAGCGTGAAAGATGTGAAGATGATAGAAGAGTGGTTTATATAAGTATTACCCAACAGGGAAAAAAGCTTTTAAAAACAATAGATGATAAATTGCATTTAGATTTTATTGATAATTTAACAGAAGAAGAAGCCACACAACTTAGTAAGTTACTGGATAAAATAAGATAATTAAATTTGTGCTTATTATTAAATAAATAGGAAATCTAGTTTAAATATTGTATCTTTTTAGAAAGTGAAAAGATATAAGTCATGCATACATACGATACACTTTCAGAAGCATTAAAAGATTTGCAAAAAAGAGGGTTTACTCTTGATTTTAACCTGAGAGAAAAGGAAATAGAGAGTAAAAATACTAAAGAAATTTTTCCGCCAGATTTCTTTGAGATAGTAGAAGTATATCGATTTGAAGGAATGAGCAGTGCAGGTGACAACTCTGTTGTATATGCAATTCAAACCCAAACAGGCGGTAAAGGGGTGTTAGTAGATGCTTATGGAGTGTATGCTAATTCTCTTTCTCCAAAAATGATTCAAAAACTAAAAATAGTTCATTAACATAAAAATAAAAAGACAAATGTTTTTGAATTTCTCTTTTTTATGTAACCAAAAATTGTTTAAAAAGAGCTAATCACCTTATAAAATAAAAGGGTTTTCCTTATGTAATAAATAACCTTTTGCCTACAAGTTTCTAAATAGTGGTAAGATATATTTGGGCTAATTAATTAACCCAAACTAATATTTTATGAAAATTTTAAAAACCCTAATGTTTGTAAGTATCTTTTTCATGGTATTTACATCATGTCAAAACGAAGAAACTGTATTATCAGACGAAACTCAAACAGAAACCGTAAAGGCTAAAGCTGCAAAATCCACAGATGATTTAAGATTAGATTACCATGAAGACTACGGAGTAGTTAAAGCGGATGAATACCCAATGAATCCAGGAGGAGTAAAAGAACCTACCTTAGATCTATTTTTAGAAAAAGGAAACCTTAAAAAAGAAGATTTAAAAAGTTACCGCATTGTAAAAGATGAATTTTCAGGTATTGGTTTAGCAGAACACAGAATGAAGGATGGTAATGTAATACAAGTACCACATGCGTATGAAAGGCAACCAGTTTATAGGTTTGAAGCTGAACTAAATGATGGAACTAAAGTAAGAATTATTATCATAATAATATGTTCAAATGGTTTGATTATAATCATTTGGTGGTAATAGAATAACCAGGTATTTCTAAAAGACCTTATACAGAAGTATGAGGTCTTTTTTATATGAAAAACATATGATAAAAATATGTATCTTGCCATTTGTTATGCGTGCATAATACTTTATAAAAATACAACAATGAAATACAAACATATTTTTGAGCCATTAGATTTAGGTTTTACTACTTTAAAAAACCGAGTGTTAATGGGTTCTATGCATACTGGTTTAGAAGAAGAGAAAAATGGAATAGAACGAATCGCTGCATATTATGCAGAACGTGCACGAGGAGGAGTAGGTTTGATAGTTACAGGAGGAATAGCTCCTAATATTCAAGGGTGGACAGCGCCTTTTTCTGCTCGTATGAGTACAAAAAAGCATGCCCGTGAGCACAAAGTAATTACTGAAGCAGTGCATAAAGAAGGAGGTAAAATATGTATGCAAATATTGCATTCAGGACGTTATGGATACCATCCATTTAACGTAGCACCTTCAAAAATAAAATCACCAATAACTCCTTTTACGCCTTTTGCATTAAAGCAATCAGGAATACGAAGAACAGTAAAAGATTTTGTTAACTGTGCGAAATTATCGCAAGAGGCAGGATATGATGGAGTTGAAATCATGGGGTCTGAAGGCTATTTAATCAATCAGTTTATAGTAACAAGAACTAATAAAAGAACCGATGATTATGGAGGGAAATATGAAAACAGAACCCGTTTAGCAGTAGAGTTAGTTCGAAAAATTAGAGAAGCAGTTGGTGAGCATTTTATCATTATCTATCGTTTATCAATGTTAGATTTGGTAGAACAAGGAAGTTCTTGGGAAGAAGTAGTACAATTAGGAAAAGAAATAGAAAAAGCAGGAGCTACTATTATCAACACAGGTATTGGTTGGCATGAAGCACGAATTCCTACTATTGCAACTTCAGTACCTAGAGCTGCATTTACTTGGGTAACTAAAAAAATGAAAGAAGAATTATCTATTCCATTGGTTACTTCTAATCGAATAAATATGCCGGATACTGCTGAAAAAGTTTTGGCAGAAGGACATGCAGATATGATTTCAATGGCACGTCCGTTTTTAGCGGATCCAGAATGGGTAAACAAAGCAAAAGAAGAAAGAGTAGATGAAATAAACACTTGTATAGCTTGTAATCAAGCTTGTTTAGACCATGCTTTTCAGAAAAAAGTAGCAAGCTGCTTGGTAAACCCAAGAGCATGTCATGAAACAGAGTTAAACTATAATCCTGTATCAAAAAAGAAGAAAATAGCAGTTGTAGGGGCAGGACCAGCTGGTTTAGCAGCATCAACGGTAGCAGCTCAAAGAGGACATGATGTAACCTTATTTGATGCCGATAAAGAAACTGGAGGTCAGTTTAATATAGCAAAACAAATTCCAGGAAAAGAAGAGTTCTATGAAACCATTCGTTACTTTAATAAGCAATTAGAATTGCACAAGGTAAATGTAAAGTTAAATACGAGGGTTACTGCTGAAGATTTATACAATGGTAATTTTGATGAGGTTGTTTTAGCAACGGGGATTACACCGAGAACCCCAAGAATAGAAGGAGTTGAACATGAAAAAGTACTGAGTTATATAGATGTTGTAAAATTAAAGAAACCCGTAGGTAAACGCGTTGCAGTTATTGGAGCAGGAGGAATTGGTTTCGACGTTTCAGAATACTTAGCTCATGAAGGAGAAAGTACTTCTTTAAATATAGATGCTTGGTTAGAAGAATGGGGTATTGATAAAACATTAGAGGCACGTGCTGGAATAGAAGGAGTTGCTCCTAAAATTCATCCTTCATCTAGAGATATATTTATGTTTAAACGTAGTTCTGGAAAGTTTGGAGGAAATTTAGGAAAAACTACAGGATGGATTCATCGTTCAGTATTAAAAAGAAAAAAAGTACAGTTTATTAATGAGGTACAGTACACAAAAATAGATGATGAAGGATTGCACTATGTTCAAAATGAAGAACAAAAAGTGTTACCAGTTGATAATGTAATTATTTGTGCGGGTCAAGTTCCATTTAAAGAATTATTAGAGCCGTTAGAAGCTAAAGGAATGAAGGTTCATGTAATTGGAGGTGCAGATGTAGCGGCTGAGCTAGATGCTAAGAGAGCCATAAACCAAGGAAGCAGGTTAGCTGCTGAACTCTAGTATGCATATAAATTTAAAATCACTAAAAAAGTCTTGCATTGGTAAGACTTTTTTTATGCACAAAACTACAGTGAATAAGTCTAAATAATTACCGATATTTGTAGCTCACATTTTATTGAAAAAAGTAAATTATGGCAATGAACAAAAACACTGTCCTAGGTTGGGCAACGCTTATAATGGTATTAATGGGGATTTTACTTATTGGATTAGCAGTATTTAAATATGATGAAATAGCAGGGTATGGCTTTGGTGCTGTTGGTTTAGGTTTTTTTGCAAATGCATGGGTGTTTAATGCCTTAAAAGGAAGAGTTTAAAATAAGTTTATGGTTTGTAGTTTATTTGTTGGTAAGTTCTAATCAAACTTCAAATCATGAAATTATAAAACCAAATTATGGGAAAGATTGAAAAGTTTGAAGATTTAGAGGTTTGGCAAAGAGGAAGGTTGATTTGTCAATATGTTGAAGAACTTTTTCAAAAATCTAACGTATCAAAGAAATTATAGCTTAAAAGATCAAATAGAAAGGAGTTCTAGGTCAATAATGGATAATATTGCAGAAGGTTTTGATAGAGATGGAAATCGTGAGTTTCATAATTTTTAAGTTATGCAAAAGGTTCGGAAAGAGGACTAAAATCACAATCCTAATAGAGTTTTTACGTATTAACTTAGGAATTCAGATATCAAAGGACAAAAATTTAACAGAAAATCGTATCCAAAAAAACTATAAACTCCAAACAACAAACTATAAACAATAAAACAAATGAGCGACGATAAAAAAGTCATTTTTTCAATGAATAAGGTCTCTAAGACCTACCAAAGTACAGGGAAACAAGTTTTAAAAGATATTTATTTAAGTTTCTTTTATGGAGCTAAAATTGGTATTTTAGGTTTAAACGGTTCAGGTAAATCTACCTTATTAAAAATTATAGCTGGAGTAGAAAAAAACTACCAAGGAGAGGTTACGTTTTCACCAGGTTATAAAGTTGGGTATTTAGAACAAGAACCACAGTTAGACGAAAACAAAACTGTTTTAGAAGTTGTTAAAGAAGGAGCAGCAGAAACTGTTGCTATTTTAGATGAATACAACAAGATAAATGACATGTTTGGTTTAGAGGAAGTATATTCTGATACAGATAAGATGCAAAAATTAATGGATCGTCAAGCTGAACTACAAGATAAAATTGATGCTTCTAACGCATGGGAATTAGATACCAAGTTAGAAATAGCGATGGATGCGTTACGTACGCCGGAAGGAGATAAGAAAATAGGAGTACTATCTGGAGGTGAACGTCGTCGTGTAGCCTTATGTCGTTTATTATTACAAGAACCAGAAATTTTACTATTAGATGAGCCTACTAACCACTTAGATGCAGAATCGGTGCATTGGTTAGAGCATCATTTAGCACAATACAAAGGAACGGTAATCGCAGTAACACACGACCGTTATTTCTTAGATAATGTTGCAGGATGGATTTTAGAGTTAGATAGGGGAGAAGGTATTCCTTGGAAAGGAAACTATTCATCTTGGTTAGATCAAAAATCACAACGTTTAGCGCAAGAAAGTAAAACAGCATCTAAACGTCAAAAAACATTAGAGCGAGAGTTAGAATGGGTGCGTCAAGGAGCAAAAGGTCGTCAAACAAAGCAAAAAGCACGTTTGAAGAATTATGAAAAGTTAATGAGCCAAGACCAAAAGCAAACGGAAGAAAAGTTAGAAATTTACATTCCGAATGGTCCACGTTTAGGAACGAATGTAATCGAAGCTACTGGGGTTTCTAAGGCTTATGGAGATAAGTTATTGTATGAAAACTTAGAATTTAACCTTCCACAGGCGGGAATTGTGGGGATTATTGGTCCGAATGGAGCAGGTAAAACCACCATTTTTAGAATGATTATGGGAGAGGAAACACCAGATGCAGGAAGTTTTAAAGTTGGAGAAACAGCTAAAATTGCGTATGTAGACCAATCACATTCAAATATTGACCCTGAAAAATCTATTTGGGAGAACTTCTCTGAAGGTCAGGATTTAGTGATGATGGGAGGTAAACAAGTAAATTCGAGAGCTTATTTAAGTCGTTTTAATTTTTCTGGTAGCGAGCAAAATAAAAAAGTAGCAACCTTATCAGGAGGAGAACGCAACCGTTTGCATTTAGCTATGACGTTAAAAGAAGAAGGAAATGTGTTGTTATTAGATGAGCCTACCAATGATTTAGATGTAAATACTTTACGAGCTCTGGAAGAAGGTTTAGAGAATTTCGCAGGTTGTGCTGTTGTAATATCACACGATAGATGGTTTTTAGATCGTATTTGTACGCATATCTTGGCTTTTGAAGGTGATAGTCAAGTGTATTTCTTTGAAGGTTCTTTCTCTGATTATGAAGAAAACAAGAAGAAGCGTTTAGGAGGAGATTTAATGCCTAAACGTATCAAATACAAGAAACTAATTAGATAAAAATAGGAAAGAAATATCGTAATAATAATAAAACTCGAAGTTAGCAGCTTCGAGTTTTTTCTTTTTCTATAACAATTGTCCCCCCAATGCAAAACTGTTTAGTAGATAGTTTTCCATAGTATAATAGATTATGTTAATGATATTTTAATCGCAATTATTATGCCGAAAAAACAAATAAAATATGTTTTTAATTGAAAAATTGTAATTAAAGGTTGATTTAATTGTTAAATGTTTAGTTTTTAGTGTTTTGAAGAGGGTTTATCAAGTAATATGTTAACAAAATATTTTTGTTCAGATGCTTTTAAAACGAGCCCGATGTTTGAAATATTTTTTAACATAATTATAAATTTATGTATTAAGTCAAAAGTAAACTTTATAAAAACCTTAATAAACGTAAGGTAATTATGTGTTTTTAGAAGAAATGAAGCCCAGTTGATTATTTAAGAAAAGCTTTTGAAAGTTTTAAAAACGCTGTCTTATGATCACCATCATGTACATAGTGACCTGTATTAGGAACTACCCAAAACTTCATAATAAATTTCAAGACCATTTATATTTACTCTTTCATGTTTTTTTGGAGTAATTGTATTTTCATATTCATATGTTTACTCATTGTTTTAATGAGTATGATTATTGGAAAGCAAATACATTAGTTTTTAGAATTTAAGCATAACTATTTACTCTTTCTGAAGTAAAAAGAACTCTTTATTGTTGTTGTATTGAAAGGGTATTGTATCAATAAATATTTTTAATTGTGAAAAGCAGCGTTATGCGCCAAGTCTCCGTTACAACTATTACATTTTCCAGCTGCGTCAGCCCCACCAATACAACCGTTGGTACAAGTATAATGATATTGTCCAGCAGCATTAGGACCAGAAGTGGGTAATGTTTCAGGAGTTGCTATTGGGGTGTTAGAAGTGTTGTTTTGGGTATTGTGAAACGCTTGGTTATGGGCAAGAGGCGTTTTACAAACAGAGCAAGTGGCTCCTTTGGTATTAGAGCTTCCCCCTTCACATTTATTAGGACAAATGTAATGTGCACCTCCAACAACATTAACAGAGGTGTTATTTGTATTAGGAAGCTTAGGTACTGGACGTTCGTTAAAAGGAACTGTTAATGGGTTTACAGGTGCTTTCTTTTCTTCTGTTTTACAAGAAAAAAGACAAGATAATAGTACTAATATTGAGCATATTTTTTTCATATTCAAATATAAAAAAACCTCGTCAAAAATGACGAGGTTATAGTTATATAAAGTTTGAGAATTTTATAAGTGGATTACTTCATCATAAGCATCCGCTACAGCTTCCATAACCGCTTCACTCATCGTTGGGTGAGGGTGGATTGCTTTTAATACCTCATGACCTGTAGTTTCTAATTTACGACCTAGTACGGCTTCAGCAATCATATCAGTAACACCAGCTCCAATCATGTGGCATCCTAACCATTCACCATACTTAGCATCAAAAATAACTTTTACAAACCCATCAGGAGTCCCCGCTGCTTTTGCTTTACCAGATGCAGAGAATGGAAATTTACCAATCTTTAATTCATATCCCGCTTCTTTAGCTTGCTCTTCTGTTAAACCTACAGAAGCAATTTCAGGAGTAGCATAGGTACAACCAGGAATGTTTCCATAGTCAATTGCTTCAGTATGCAATCCCGCAATTTTTTCAACACAAGTAATTCCTTCCGCTGAAGCCACGTGTGCTAAGGCAGGACCAGGAGTGATATCTCCAATTGCATAGTATCCAGGAATGTTTGTTTGGTACCAATCGTTTACTAAAATTTTGTCTCTATCAGTAATAATCCCAACATCTTCCAAACCGATGTTTTCAATATTTGTTTTAATTCCAACAGCAGACAAAACGATATCTGCTTCTATAATTTCTTCTCCTTTTTTAGTTTTCACAGTTGCTTTTACTCCATCTCCAGAAGTATCAACAGCTTCAACAGAAGAACTAGTCATTACTTTAATTCCAGCTTTCTTGAAAGAACGCTCCATTTGTTTAGAAACATCTTTATCTTCCACAGGAACAATTGTAGGCATAAACTCAACTACAGTTACATCTGTTCCCATAGCGTTATAAAAGTGTGCAAACTCCACTCCAATAGCTCCCGAACCTACTACAATCATTGATTTTGGTTGTGTTGGTAAACTCATGGCTTCACGGTAACCAATTACTTTCTTACCATCTTGTGGTAAACTTGGTAATTCACGAGAACGAGCCCCGGTAGCAATGATAATGTGGTCTGCTGAATACTCAGTTACCTTACCATCTTTATCGGTAACAGCTACTTTTTTACCTGTTTTTACTTTACCAAATCCGTCGATGATATCGATTTTGTTTTTCTTCATTAAGAATTGAACACCTTTGCTCATTCCTTCAGCAACACCACGACTACGCTTAATCACAGCTTCGAAGTCTTTATCGATAGCTTCAGCTTTTAAACCGTATTCATCAACATGCTTTAAATAATCATACACTTGAGCAGATTTTAATAATGCTTTGGTAGGAATACATCCCCAGTTTAAGCAAATTCCACCTAAGTTTTCTTTTTCTACTACAGCGGTTTTAAATCCTAATTGAGAGGCTCTAATTGCAGTAACATAACCTCCAGGACCACTTCCAATTATTAGTACGTCGTATTTCATGTTTTAAGATGTTTTATCGTTTAGTGTTTATTTTCAATATTAATTACAGTTAATGGTTGTATAGGATTAAAAACTACGTCTTTAATGCCTAGTTTTTTACTAATGAAGCTAAAGGCAACATGCGTAAAATAATGAATAAAAGTTAAACCAACTATGGCTAATAAAGGAACCCCAAATAATTGGTATGGCCAAAAATAAGTCCACGTTCCTAAATTAATGGCTATCATTTCACCCAGAGCTGGAAAAAATAAGGCCATTAAAAGAATTAAGGAGTTTCTTGAAGCATTAGATAAATTTGGGAACTGAGTATATATTTGAACTTCTATCCTGTACATTAAAACAAATGCACCAGCCCAACCAAAAAATAGCCATTTGGGAACCTGACTAGTAACATCGTGGTATTCCCAATGATTATAAGTAGTTCCTAAATGCTCTACTAAAACCCCCATTAACCCTGTAAAAACAAGTCCAGCAACAAATATTGGACTATAGGTGTTGTTTTTTACTGAAGAGTAAATAGAATGAATTATTTTTAGACCTAATACAATGGCTAGTACTAAATCATATTGATGGAAAACACCAATAATAATTCCGCCAATTACTAATTTAAGGGTACTTAGAATGAGTATTTTTTTCATAAATACTACTTTTTTTACATTCTTTCTGGAACCTGAATTCCTAGTAATTTGAATGCTGATTTTATGGTATCAGCTACCTTTTTTGACAACTGAACTCTAAATATTTTTTTATTTTGATTTTCTTCTCCTAAAATTGATACGTTTTGGTAGAATGAGTTAAACTCTTTTACCAAGTCGTAGGTATAATTAGCAATTACAGCAGGGGAATAGTTACTCGCTGCTTGCTGAATAACCTCTGGATATAATTCTAATTGCTTGATTAATTCTTTTTCTTTCTCGTGTAATTCCACTTCGGCTCCGCTGAGTGAACCACTATAGTCGAAATCAGCTTTACGTAAGATAGACTGAATTCTTGCATAGGTATATTGTACAAACGGACCTGTATTTCCTTGGAAGTCTACCGATGCTTGTGGGTCAAACAAAATTCTCTTTTTAGGATCCACCTTTAAAATAAAGTATTTTAAAGCGCCCAATCCGATAATCGTATACAATTCTTCTTTTTCTTCAGTAGAATAGCCTTCTAACTTTCCTAATTCTTGTGAAATTTCACGAGCCGTATTGGTCATTTCATCCATTAAATCGTCAGCATCAACAACAGTACCCTCACGAGATTTCATTTTTCCTGAAGGTAAATCCACCATTCCGTAACTTAAGTGGAATAATTGTTTCGCCCAAGAATACCCTAATTTTTGTAAGATTAAGAACAATACTTTAAAGTGGTAATCTTGTTCGTTACCTACGGTATACACCATTCCGTTTACATCAGGAAAATCTTTAGAACGTTGAATGGCAGTTCCAATATCTTGGGTCATATACACGGCAGTTCCATCAGAACGTAACACTAGTTTTTCATCTAACCCTTCGTCGGTTAAATCACACCAAACAGAACCGTCTTCTTTTTGGAAGAAAACTCCGTTTTGTAATCCTTCCTCAATAATATCTTTTCCTAATAAGTAGGTATTACTTTCGTAGTATAATTTATCAAAGTTAACTCCGATGTTTTCATAAGTAACGTCGAAACCTTTGTATACCCATCCATTCATCATTTCCCAAAGAGAAACTACTTCTTTGTCTCCAGCTTCCCATTTACGCAACATTTCTTGTGCTTCAACAAAAAGAGGAGCTTGCTTTTTAGCATCGTCTTCAGAAATTCCTTTGGCAACTAATTCAGAAATTTCTTTCTTATACTCTTGATCGAATTTCACATAGTAATTTCCAACAAGTTTATCTCCTTTTAATCCGGTTGATTCAGGTGTTTGACCTTCTCCAAATTTTTTCCAAGCCAACATCGACTTACAAATATGGATACCACGATCGTTGATAATTTGTGTTTTATACACTTTATGTCCCGCAGCCTTTAAAATTTCAGCAACCGAATACCCTAATAATACATTACGAACATGCCCTAAGTGTAAAGGTTTGTTGGTATTTGGAGAGGAGTACTCTACCATTCGAGCATCTGTTTCGTCTTCTGTTACAAAACCATACGAAGCATTTGCCGCTATTTGATTAAAAAAGTTCACGTAGAAAGAATCGTCAACTACCAAGTTTAAAAAACCTTTTAGAACATTGTAATTGGTAATTTCGTTGATGTTTTCAACTATATATTTTCCTAAGTCTTCACCAATTTGAACAGGATTTCCTTTTTTGTACCGCAACAAAGGGAAAACGACAACAGTAATGTCACCTTCAAAATCTTTACGGGTTGCTTGAAATTCTACACTAGGAATTTCTACATCATACAAGGCTAAAAATCCTTCTTTTACTTTCGCTTCAATTAACGATTGAATATTCATTGGTTCTTTTTAATTGTCGCACAAAATTACATAATTTATTTGGATGGTATTTAAACTGATTCAAACAATTTTATGGGTACATTTGCGAGGTATATAAGAGATGTATAATAGGTTAGTTTTAAAAGAATACTACAGAAAATGATAAATAAAACAGTAAAAAAAATAGTATTATTTTTTACAATTTTTCTTTTTCAAAACTGTTTGAATAATAAAAGGGAGCCTATTAAAATTGTAGAGGTAAAATCTAATGAATTGAAAAAAGAACAACTTTTTATATCTCCTAAAGAGGATACTATTTTAGAAAGGAATAATCCTGATTCGTTAGATTTATCAAAACATCAAGTATTTATAGATACAACTAGGAGTTCTAAGTTTTATAAGGATTTAATGAATTGGTCAGAGTCTAAAAGGGATATTGAGTCAATAAAATCTTCTGTAGAAGAATTAGATAAAGACTTCAAACTAAAAAACATAGAAATAAGTAATTTTCCTAATCATTTTATTTCTTTGAGAAAGCTTGATGGAAACTTTGTATTATATGATAGATGTGATGGAATTGATCCAAGGTTTGAGGTTAGAAAAGGTTTTTTTATTTTCTATGGCCCTTTAGAATCTCATGCAGATTTGATATCTAAGATAAGGATAAATTCAGAAAAAAGAATAGAGCTAGAACTGAAGACACATAAGGCGTTTTCATCAGATGAAAAATCTTTTTTGATAATAGAGAAGATAAATGATTCCATATACAAGATGGAATATAAAAGTGAAAATTATAATAGAGTTTACTATATTACTACTATAGAAAATATAAGAAACTTTGATTTAGTTGTAAATAACTGCCCATCTATGAAAATGTCAGAGTTTAAGAAGTTTGATGAATATATAAAGAGTGATAGAATAGAAGTAGAAGATTTATTAAATTAGAATTAATGGATAAAGACCTTGAAAACTTACCAAAATTAGCCAAAGACGCTTTACAAGAAAATAAAAAGTATTTTCAACGATTAAAAAGGCGTACACCTAAACGTTTAGATTTATTGATGCAAGAATTGCATGAGGAAGAATTTGAACGTACCGACTGTTTAGCATGTGCAAATTGTTGTAAAACGACTTCACCAATCTTTACGGAAAAAGATATAGAGCGCATTGCAAAGCACTTAAAAATGAAGGTGATTGATTTTACCAATCAATATTTACAGCGAGATGAAGATAATTTCATGGTCTTACAATCTGCTCCGTGTACTTTTTTAGATGAATCAGATAATACGTGTTTTATTTATGATGTGCGTCCTAAAGCATGTTCTGAGTATCCACATACCAATCGTAAAAAGTTTATACAAATAGCAGATTTAACAATTAAAAATACCGAGGTTTGTCCTGCCACTTATAGAATAGTTGAGGAATTGAAAAAACGGTTACCTCAATCAGGAAGTTCTAAAAAATAAGTTGTTATAGATATTTTTTCTATTTTTAGGAAAAATATATCATAGTGGAAACCCTTATACATTATTTTGAAACGATTCCTTCTAGTCATAGAAGTATTATTTTAGTTGGAGGAATAACTTTTTTCTGGTTGTTAGAAGGCGCTGTGCCTTTATTTAGTTTTAAATATAATAAATGGAAACATGCATGGCCTAATTTATTTTTTACTGCTACTACGGTAATTATCAATTTTGCTTTGGCTTTTGTATTACTTAAAACAGCGGACTGGGTACAAGCAAATGATTTTGGACTCATTAATTGGCTACCTGAAATGTCATTAGGGTTGTATGTATTGTTAGGTGTGTTGTTTTTAGACTTCTTCGGAGCTTATTTAGCACATTTAGTAGAGCATAAAGTGAAACCTTTATGGATGGTACATTTAGTACATCATTCAGATCATAAGGTAGATACCACCACAGCAAACCGACATCACCCTATAGAAAGTGTTATTCGTTTTACATTTACATTACTAGGTGTTTTTTTAGTAGGAACGCCAATAGGTATAATCATGTTGTATCAATCTATGTCGTTAGTGTTTACACAACTAACTCATGCCAATATAAAAATGCCTAAAAGATTAGATAAAATATTAAGTTATGTGATTGTATCACCTGATATGCATAAAGTGCACCATCATAACTTATTACCTTATACTGATTCCAACTACGGAAACATCTTTTCTATTTGGGATCGATTATTAGGAACGTATATGGAATTAGATAGAGAAAAAATAGTCTACGGGGTAGATACATTTCCTGATGAGGCAAAAAATTCAAACCTAAAAGAGTTGTTAAAGCAACCTTTTCAAGGATATCGAAAACCCACGAATTTAAAGGAAATTAAATAAAAAAAGCAAGCTTAACAGCTTGCTTTTCTACTTCTTACCTTATTATAAAGGATAACAAATGTAACCTCGATAGCTTAAATCGGTGTAAGAATAAAAAAAGGTAGGTGTATTACCATTACTAGTCTGATTATGACACCTCCATCTCCAACTTGGAGTTACTGGATCAGAAGGAAACCTGTCAGGATCCGTTGTCGTGTCCACTCCGTCTAAATACCCACCAAAAGAGCCTCCTCCTGAAATTTCTTTTTGAGTTAAACTGTTTAGTTTTTGAACACCACTTAACTTTAAAATGCTTTTTTTCATAATAATATAAATTTGATAGTTAATAATGATTCAAACCTAAAAAGTTTATGAAGAGGATACGAATTAACTTTGTAAAGGGTAGAAATTAATTTATAAAGAAGCGTTTTTAAAGTTTTTGTAGATTAAAAAGGGTTTTTCCTATGTTGTAAATAGTTGTTTAACTGGTGGTTGTGTTTTTGTGTTCATGTAAATTTGATTTCATAATTAACCCCAAAAACTATTATTTTATGAAACAACTACAAAATTTTGTACTTGTAGGCGTCGCTTTTATGATGTTACAAGCATGTCAAAAAGATGACACTACAAGTGAACTGTTAAACAGCAAAAACTTAGAGGTAAAACAAGCTCGAGCCTATTACGCACCATGGGTATATGTGATGGATTGGCGTTTTAGTAGAGGCACTTGTACTACAGGTCCTGGAGTATGTTTTAAAAACGACTATGGTGACATACTTGTATATGGAAATGCAAGTTCAGGTTCATCAGAAGAAGTAAAAGAAACTTTTTCGAAACTTATGGAAGGAAATAACGATGAAGATAATGGTGTGATAGCATTCAGAAATGAAGGTGAATCATTGCGATTAGTATTCTCAAGAAGTTTAGAAGAAGAAGATTTCATTATTTCAGAAGACGTATCACTAAGAGATGATATTGTAAAGGAATTAGGTAAAACTAATATTACTTTACAAGCAGGTAAATACGTTGTAGATTATTCTCGTTTTAAAAACGGAGAGGTTTTAATACCTGTAAAAAATTAAAAAACTAACTAATCAAACGAATGAATTCTTAGCAAAGACTAAGAATCTCAAAAAATAAGAAAAAATGAAAAAACAAAATTTTTTATGGATGGCAGTGATGTGTTTTACATTGCTTTTTAGCTGTCAAAGCGAAGATATAATTGAAAATGAATCAAACAAAGAAGAAGTACAATTAGCTAAAGAAAGCACCGTAACAATTAATCACACCTACGATTATTACGGAAAGCAGTTTAAGGTAACTTACGTGTACAACGAAGAAAGTGGAGAAGTGCTGAAAACTGGAGGAGATGTAGATCTTGCTCAAGAAATTTTTGGGGATGAAGAACGAGCTCCAAAGTCATTATTTTTTGATAATCCAAAAGAAGGAAGTACTGATATAGAAGTTAAAGTTTTTGATAATGGAGAAGACTTAAAAAAATATACTTCAAAGGTTGCCGAAGGTTTTCCTGGCGATGAAGTAGCTACAGAAGGAAAATCATCAAAATGTAGTAGTTATGATGTATATGGAACAGGAGATTTCTACTTTTATAAGCATGCGTATTACAGTACAGAAATGACTGGAATGAGAAGGTTGAATAGATACTATTACAGAGATCATTGGGTAGGGTCAGGAAATAATGATCAACTATCTTCTTTACTGATAAGAAAACCTACCAACAGAAGACAAGTAGTGTATTTATATCAGCACTCTTGTTATGGAGGAAAAGTAATTGGTTTTTATGTCCCAACGGGATATATAGGAAGAAATATAGCGAACCTTAAGTGGTACACCATGTCTGGATGGTGGTGGTGGAAAAAATCTTGGAACGACCAAGTTTCTTCTACATCAGGCTGGGCTTGGTAATAAAATAAACGATATCGTATTTAGTTGCTTGTAAAATAATAAAAGAACCTCAGAAGATTTTTCTTCTGAGGTTTTATAATTGTTTTTAATTTTTATGTCTCTCTATCAATTCCAATATTTTCTTGCCTCTGGCTTTACAGCCTTTACTTTCATGAATCACTTTGGTGCGAATTAGGTGTTCTAACTCAGGATGAACCCAGTCTTTCTGTAAGCCAAACAAATATAAAGTGTTCATAGTATAAGCTTTTACGGCTATTTTTTGGTCGGTAATTAACCAGTCGAATCCCGTTTCTATAATTAAATCAATATTAGTTTCTGTTAACTGTTCTTTTATTTTATTGGATGTTTTTGAGGTAAAAGCAGTTGCTAAATGCTCACAAATTTTAGCACATGGCCTTATAGCACTGTCAAAGTGTACTCTAGATATATTGTTTGTAAAAACAGTCAAATAAGGAACAATATATTCAATTCCATTATGTGTACAAATCCATTCCAGCACCCAAGCAGCTTTAATAGATAGTTTATTAGCAACATCAAAAGTAATATCAACTAAATATTTTATCAATTCAGGTTGTGTCAATACAATATTTGCAGCATTATTTCTGTTTACTCTAGCAGGGTTATCAACATTTTCTAACACAGAAATTAAAAAATCAAGACTCATATTGGTATGGTTTATGTAAATTTGAAAGGTAAAAGAAATTATAGCATGATAAATATAAGAAGGATATTTTCAATAGCACTTTTGTTCTCTGTATTTTTTATTACAGCTGCACAAGCTCAAAAAATAAATAAATTTGATGCTAATGGAAACAGACATGGAGTTTGGAAAAAATATTATGACGATACTAAAAATAAAATAAGGTACTCAGGCGAATTTAAAAATGGAAAAGAAGTAGGAACATTTAATTTTTATGAACCTAACTCTTATGGAATTCCTTCTATGACTAAAGAATTTTCTGCAAAATCAGATAGTGCTTTTGTACAATTTTTTACACCAAATGGAAAAGTAAAAACAAAAGGATGGATGATAGGAAAAAAACGAGTAGGAAAATGGACGTATTATTTTTCAGACGGAAAACTTTTTTCAGAAGAAGAATATGCTGATGGTAAATTAGATGGAGTTTTAAAAAACTACTACAGAAACGGTAAATTAACAGAAGAAAGTATTTATAAAGAAGGTAAAAAAAATGGGCTATCTAAAATTTTTACTGAAGCAGGAATAATGATTGAAGAAGTGTATTATGTTGATGGAAAGTTAGAAGGAGAAGGAAAGTACTACGATTTAAAAGGAGGTTTAAAAGAAAAAGGAATGTATAAAAATGGTAAAAGAGACGGTAAATGGCAATTTTATATGGACGGAGAAGTCGTTACCGATAAGAGAAAAAGAACAGTACATTCAATACCAAAAAATTAATCTATAGAGATAGAAAGGATAAAGATAAGTTTACCCTCTTTTATAAAGTACCACAGTAGAGAATAAGAGTTTTATTTTCTGACTGGTTAATTTAAGAAAACTCTGAGAGAAGGTGAGAAACTAAGACATGTCACTGTCCATCAATTTTTACAATGAAGTCATCAATTATTTCCATAATAAAAAACGTTTATTATTTCGTAAATTTGCAGCTTCAAAAGTAAAAAATGAAAAGAGTAGTAGTAGGACTTTCAGGAGGTGTAGATAGTAGTGTAACTGCGTATTTACTAAAAGAACAGGGATACGAAGTTATTGGATTATTCATGAAGAACTGGCACGACGATTCAGTAACCATTTCTAATGAATGTCCGTGGTTAGAAGACAGCAACGACGCTATGATTGTTGCAGAAAAATTAGGAATTCCTTTTCAAACAGTTGATTTAAGCGAACAATACAAAGAACGTATCGTTGACTATATGTTTAACGAATACGAAAAAGGTCGTACACCTAATCCTGATGTATTATGTAATCGTGAAATTAAATTTGATGTGTTTATGGACATCGCATTAAGTTTAGGAGCTGATTATGTAGCTACAGGACATTACTGTAGAAAAGCAGTAGAAATTATTGATGGAAAACCTGTATACAAGTTATTAGCAGGAAAAGACACGAATAAAGACCAATCATACTTTTTATGTCAATTATCGCAAGAACAATTATCGAAAGCGTTATTTCCTATTGGAGAGTTGACAAAACCAGAAGTTCGTGAAATAGCCAAAGAAGCAGATTTAATTACAGCTGATAAAAAAGACAGCCAAGGCTTGTGTTTTATAGGAAAAGTAAGACTCCCAGACTTCTTACAACAAAAACTACAACCGAAAGAAGGAGATATTGTCCGAATTCCAGACGAGTTTGAGCAGTACAATCGTTCAGTTCCAGAATTTGAGAATAAAGAGGCAGAATTGGAATATTTTTCAACGAAGTTCTCTTATAATAAAGAGGATGGAAAAGTAGTAGGAAAACATCAAGGAGCGCATTATTTTACAAAAGGTCAACGTAAAGGTTTAGCAGTTGGAGGAACCAAAGAACCATTGTTTGTGATTGAAACCGATGTAGATACTAACATTATTTATACAGGAGAAGGAAAAAATCACCAAGGATTGTATCGAAGTGTACTATTTGTATCAAATGAAGAACTACACTGGGTGCGTGAAGATGTAGCTTTACAAACAGGTGAATCTATGGAAGTAGAGGCACGTATTCGTTACCGACAACCATTAGAGAAAGCTACGTTGTATAAAGTTGATAATGGAATTTATGTTGAATTTGAAAATCCACAATCAGCTATTCAAGAAGGGCAGTTTGTTGCTTGGTATAAAAACGAAGAGCTATTAGGTTCTGGTGTAATTTCGTAGAAAAAGAAAAATAATAAATTATGAAAAAAATATTGCTATTGTTTGTAGTATTCATTTGTGCTAATGGATACTCACAAAAAGACTCTATTTCTAATTATTTAGATAGAAAGTTTAAAATAACGTCAAATAAAAACGATGCTAAATATATTGAAACTAGTGTAAAAAAAGAAACTCTTTGGGAAAAGGTACTTTATTATAGAGACGGAAAAATCTTCAAGAAGGGGTTTTCAAAAAATAATAGAGGAAGCAGTTATGTAGGAAAATACCTTGAGTTCCACCGAAACGGAAAAATATCTAAAAGGGCTTTTTATGATGCTGAGGGAGAATTAGAAGGAAAAGTACTTGCTTTATTTGATAATGGAAACAGAAATTATACAGGTTTCCATAAAAACGGAGTTCCATCAGGGTTATGGAAATACTATCATTACAACGGTAACCTAGCAGCAAAATTTTATTACGATATAAATGGAGATATAGAAAGGTATATACTATTCAATGAAAAAGGAGAAGAGTTTAAGGATGATATTTATACAAAGTTTATAAAGCCTACTTTTAAAAATGGAGAAGAAGAATTTAGTTCGAAAATGAACTATTTAATAGATAATGTAAGCTATGCTATTAATACTGCAATTGATGTGAGTTTTATTATTGATGTTGACGGTAGTATTAGAGATGTATGGGTAGCTAATACAATTCCAAATAAATTAAGGAATGAAATAGCTGACTTTTTTGAATCTATAAAAGGATGGAAACCAGCAGTGGAAATGAATAGAAAAATACCATATAAATATAGCATTATGCTAAATTTTAAAACTAGAGTAATAGATTAATATATTGTTTTGAATAACAAAACGAAAAAAATACAACCTCGATTTTTTCGAGGTTTTTTTGTGCTTCCTAGCTAATGATTGTACATTTACGCTATGCAAAACAGAATTACCAAACTATTTAATATACAGTATCCAATCGTTCAAGGTGGAATGATTTGGGTTTCAGGATGGAAGTTAGCTTCTGCAGTGTCAAATGCAGGTGGATTAGGATTAATTGGAGCAGGATCGATGTATCCAGAAGTACTTCGTGAACACATTCAAAAATGTAAAAAAGCAACGGATAAGCCTTTTGGGGTAAATGTGCCAATGTTGTATCCTGATATTGAAAAAATCATGGATATTATTGTTGAAGAAGGAGTGAAAATTGTGTTTACCTCCGCAGGGAATCCAAAAACATGGACCTCTTTTTTAAAGGAAAAAGGAATTACAGTAGTACATGTGGTAAGCTCAGTAAAATTTGCCTTAAAAGCAGAAGCAGCTGGAGTAGATGCTGTGGTATGTGAAGGATTTGAAGCAGGAGGTCATAACGGACGTGAAGAAACGACTACGTTTACGTTAATACCTATGGTAAAAGAACAAGTGAAGATTCCAGTAATTGCCGCAGGAGGAATAGGTTCAGGTAGAGGAATGTTAGCAGCAATGGTGTTGGGAGCAGACGGAGTGCAAATAGGAAGTCGTTTTGCAGCTACGGTAGAATCTTCAGCACATGACAACTTCAAAAAAACAATTGTTGAAGTAAAAGACGGTGGCACACAACTAACGTTAAAAGAACTCGCACCTGTACGTTTGGTAAAAAACAAGTTTTTTCAAGAAGTTCAAGAATTATATCAACAAAACCCAACGATAGAACAATTAAAAGAATTGTTAGGGCGTGCACGTGCAAAGAGAGGTATGTTTGAAGGAAACTTGGACGATGGAGAACTAGAAATAGGTCAAGTAGCAGGGCTTATCCATGAAATTAAACCAGCAAAAGAAGTGTTAGAAGCAATTGTAGAAGAATATCAGCAAGTGAAAAAAGAGCAACTATTTTAGGAAGTATTTTTTATTAGAAAAGTATAGTGGAAGGAGAGGTTATCGATTTTATTAAGCTTAAGTTGGGTTATATTGTTTTAGATACATCCGAATCGTTTGATTTAATAGGTACAGATGGCTTAGATGCAGAAACTTTTTTTAATGATTTTGAAAGGCATTTTAATGTTAATATGACAAGCTTCGAATTTGATAGATATTTTTCTAAGGAAGACCCATTTCATAAACTATTAAGAAATAAGTTTAAATTTTTTGGAAAGCAAAAACATTTTTCAATAAAACATTTGATAGAGGTTGTTGAACGTAGTGAATGGTTTGATCCTGTATAAAAAAAACAATACTAAAAGAGTAATTCTTTTTTATAAGTTTTTAGTTTACATTAATTCATTTTATGAAAAAAAATATTGATTCTTATATAGGGTTCATAAATGATTTTGAATTAGCTTTTAAGAAAAAACACAAGGGTAAAAAAGATATATGGATAGAAATAGATAAGACAATCCCTAGAAAAGGGGTTGTATTTAACTATAGTTATTATTTTCACGGAAGAGGTTGTAGAGTAGAGTATAATAATACTATTTGTGAATATGATTTTGGTTTATTGGAAAGAAAAGTAATCAATTTTTCTATCTGGAAATTATATAAGTTTATAGAAACAAATCCAGAGCTATCAAATGTAAGTATGAATGATGTATATTTTGGAACTCTAGATTTAATTAATGAAGGAGTTGTTTCAAGATTTATTCTAAGTGGAATTGATACAAAAACATACAATATAGATAAGGGTTATGTACATAGAATATATCCTTATTTAAGGTGTTTATAATAAATATGAAGTAATATATGAAT
>NZ_JBLWTZ010000033.1:0-21673 GCF_048269885.1 Tenacibaculum sp.
AATTATTAAGTCAGCCAGCTCTTTTTATGCTGCTTGTTTTAGCTCTTTAACGCTTTCTGTTACTTCGTTTAGTTTACCGATTGCGGTTGCTGATAATTCGTAACCTGCAAGTTCTGAGAGCATAGATTGCATGTCATAAATGAAAGTATGTAAATCTTCTATGTTTGCGACCTTGTATGCCTTATCCATATTTCCACAAAAAAACTCTGTAGCTCTAACTCCACTTATCTTTCCTGTAGATAGTGAAACAGAAATGATTTTATTATTTGAGCCTTTGGTATTTAAGTACAACGAAATGTCACTATTTTTACCAACAATCATTTCTTTAAGCTCATACTTCCCTTGCATCAATTTCAATACCCCCATCTTCAGCATGCTTGATTTGATGAAGCTTGCAATCTTTGTTGCCTCTTTTGTTAATGAGCTTATCGCCTCCTCTGATTTTTGAATTTGTTCTAATATTTTATGCATATCTTTTTTCATTTAAATTTACCTTTTTAAGTTAATAGAATTTGCTTAACGCATTTACAAAGTACATGAATTCCAAAGACTAAATCAATACAAAAAAACTAATAAAACAAATTTATTTTTACATAGCATTATTTTATTAATTTCAATCACTTAAAAAATTAACAAACGTTAATTCCCTAACGACGCGCTGGACGAAATTTATACTACCATCTATGCGCAGGATCTTTTTGAAAAACTAAGTAAGTGATGGTTACTGACAGTAAAAAATGGAATGACTAAGTCAAAATGTTCAGCAAAGTACTGGCCCCAATAAGAGTAGTCTTAGTTACCTTTAGACAGGGCACCATAAATCCTTCCAATGTAATAAATGACCTCATACCGATCACATAACCAGTAAAAAATGCATACAGAACAAAAAAACATAACTTCCTCTCTATACCAAATTGTTTAACTGGTGCACTTCAAGCTAATTCAAGTTTACGAATTAAAACTGCAATCCTGTTTATCAAAGATAATAAAGGCTAAGTTAATGTCCTACTTTTCAATATATTTATATAAAAATAGAGAAGTAGGACATAGATTGTTCGCGATAGCGGGGATTCAATAATATGACTACCTATCCGAGTTAATGAGATCAGAGATGTATTTGCCTTCTTTTATTACCAAACGCATTCGCTCTCGTTGTCCATAAGTGAAGTTGTCATAATCTGTAGTGTAACCTGCCTCATACGAAGCCCAGTTTTTAGCACCGTGCATAAAATTATCTAAATGCAGTTTATCTGGGTTTTCAATAAACATTTGCCCTAAAGAATCCTGCTCACATATGTACTCATAATCTTGAGAATCAATACTTAACGTGTCAGTTACAAAATCAGCAGTAACACAACCATCATATGATTCTGGATGAAGTAGTCCAAACGAATGCCCCATCTCATGAATAATGACCGTTCCCGGGGCTTCAGTCGGGGTAATGAAAAGAATGTCCGTAAACAAGGTCCCATCGTCGTTATATTCAATACCCTGTTCGATACCGGGTATAAGGACATCAGAATTATCAGCTAATTGGTAAAACACGGCCCAATTTGCATCTTCAGTCGGTGCAATATACACATTTTTATACAAATGCTGAGGCCAATGTTGCTCATCAGCCATTCTGTGTACTTCAAAAGTGCCAAATTCAACATTATTTGGCGTGTTATAAAGTTCACCAAACGGACTGTAATGAGCACCTCCGTCATCGTAAGGCTTGGCGTTAAAGCGATGAATTCCCTTTTCATCCAACACGTTTCCATCAGGATCTAACGAAGCTAAACGAAAACGGATCCCAGTATCTACTGCATTTAAGTTTTTACTACCATAATTATTTGAAAAACCCTTGTTCAAATTTTCAATGAGCTTTTCAACATAAGCTTGGTCAATATATGAATAGTCCTCTCCCTCATACTCACCGACGTGAAAAATTACTGGAACTTCAATAATTGGATATTGTTTTGGTTCGACAGCTGTAAACGTTAAGCTTTGAGTTTCTATCCCACCGATTGACGCATAAACGTCATATTCTCTAACGGCTTCTGTTGTATATTTTCTGTCGGCACTTTCTTCATTGTTTATGAATATTTTAACACCTGCTAAGTTTGACCTAGTGTTACCATCACTGTCATGAGCTATGGTGTGGATGTTCAACTCTGAATTGCCATCTGCAATCATTAATTGCGACGATAAATACAATTCTAACGATGTTGGTTTAAATACAATTACTTCTTCTTTTTCCTGCTCTTTAGTACTCTCAGAGCAGGCAGCTATCAGAATAATCAGCATTAATAGCATGATTGCTTTTATCAATTGCATGAAGTTTATTTCCTTATTCTTAGTAAACTTAATGTCCTACTTTTCTATTTTTATATTAATAAATCGAAGAGTAGGACATAGATTTTTCGCGATAGCGGGGCTTAGTTATTGCCTGAACAAGATGCTGGTTTTACAGCGTTTGAAACGTCGAGCTTAATCAACTGTGATAGTTCACATGTATCATCTAAACATATACGAGTCGCATATTGATAGTTTTCCAAATCCAGCGAATCTAACAGCATAGAGCTGTCGGTAATTTCATTGACCTCTTCCACATTATCTTCAAGCAATTGATTTTCTTTCAAGGCTCTCACTAACGTTATGTCGGTCTGTAGTTCGGCGAATCTATCAGGCATGAGCAACTCATACATCTCACATAAAGGTAATGTATTGCCAAATTCGGAAATAAATAATTCTTGAGCGCAGCTAGTTTCTACTGTTAGGGCATGTCGCAATTCAAACATGGTCGAACCGTCAAATGTGACAACTATGTCCATGAAGCGACTGGCATTGATTAAACCTGCGCCACAACGTCCTGTCCCGCAATCTTGCTCAGCTGTTAAAACGTCATCACGAACATCCTCAGCAGATAGCTTTAGGTATTTAAACACTTCTTCTCGGCTTAACTCTGGATTGTGCTGTAATCCTAAACCGGCAACAGCAGCAGTGATAGGTGACGCTTGACTGGTTCCTTCCCACCAACCCAACTGAGTTGTTATTTCACCATCGTTAAAGCGAGCGCTATATGCGGGAATATCAACTCCCGGAGACATTGAACTGACACTTCCATGATTTGAAAATTCAGCCTTATAGCCCTGTTTATCGGTAGCTCCAGACACATAAACGCCTTCACAATTGGCAGGTGCATAAGTGCTGATGTCCTCATTATAATTACCTGCTGCAACGAAAATCATCACCCCTTGTTCGTTAGCATAATCAATAGCTTCTTGAACATAAGTTGGGCACTCTCCTATTGGGCCGGAAATGCTAATATTGATGATATCGACCTTCTCTATTGCTGGAATATCACCGACTTCTCCGCCAGCGGCATGAATTATTGCGTCAGCTAAGTCAGACATAGGGCCAATTCCGCAGGAAAGCACTCTCAATGCTATAAGATCTGCATCAATAATTCCTGAAATGCCGATTTCATTATTCGACTTTGCACCGATGATTGATGCAATACTCAAGCCATGCCCACTTATGCAACCAGTTGCTTCATTCACTTGATCGTCAAAATCACGGAACTCAGGTTCACGCACTTCTCCCCATTCATCAAAAAAGTTATAGCCATAGCTATATTCCATGTCTTCCTGATCATGAAAACCACCATCTAACACTGCTATCCTTAGTTTTTTATTTTGCTTTGATTTACGGATCGCATCTAATATTTCAATGCTTCCCGATTCCTCTGATTTCGGTTTGAAGTAGTATTGGTAGCTGTAATCAGGATCATTTGGTACATACTCTTCTTCTGCTGCTGACTTTGACTTTATTTTTGAATTGGCTTCGTATTTCTCAATATTTATGGGCCTTGTCTTAGCCTTAATATCAGGTCTTGAAAGCCAAACTTCCTTTTCTACTGCTAAATACATATTACTCTTTGTGATTTGCTCGACTTCAGACTCATCAACGACGATGGTTTCATATTTATTTTGTCCATGCTTTTTAACCACTAATGTAACGTCTTTAGCACTTAAATTATTCGAAACCACGGCCATAAATAGGCTAACAATAAACAACTTTTTCATTTGAACACTCCTTATTCCACTTCACTTACTGGACAATCTGATACCCCAAGTACAGGCAGCAATTTTTCTAGCACTTTGTTTTCATCACTAAAGCGCCATTCGCCTTCTAGAAAAGCTCCCAATTTTTCGTCACCAACAATACCGCTAAATGAATCGAATTCAGGTAAGTAGTTAAATTGCCCTTTTGATAGCAGCGGGAGTTGGCCTTCGAATAATTCGCTCAGCTCATTTAGCTTTCGTATCAGTGGATCATACTCAGCAATAACTGATGATTTGAAAGAGTTAAAAGTTGCTTTGACTTCGGTTTCAGTCAGTTCGTTTTGATCATATTTACTTATCGCATCAATAAATGATTGTGAATCTATAGTCTGCTTCTGACTTTTAGCATGTGCTAAAAGGTCATCAAATTCAGCTATGTACGATTTATATTCAGAGTAAGATACCGCTTTATGTAAGTAAGCAACTTTTGCGTAAAAAGCGGGGATATTATTGAAATCATCAAATTCAAATACTTGGTCTATCGAAGCCCAAGCCTTAACAGGCTTCATTGAACTATTGATTAGCTCAACGGGAAGTTTTTGTGAATATGACAAGTCTTTGCTTTGGTGATTAGCGACAATGCTCATAGTGCCGACATAATCATTATCTAGTTCATTTGCGCTAATAATTAACTCGTTATTCTCAATGACAGTAGCAATAGCATCTTGAAAAGGGTCAAATGAGACGGAATATGTCACATCAGCAACTACTTCTACGGGATGAAGTTTGACACTGGTTGACGAATTTCCTTCCAGCGACACCTCGGTAACGTCTAAATCAAACATCAAATTGGGGATATTGATAACCGATATTGTTAACGGTTGAGAAGCTGAAAGCTCTCCGTCAGTCACTACTATTTCCGCATCAACTTCAATGTCTTCATCAACCGCACTAGCCTCAATTGACAAGACTTGGTCAGAAATACTTAGGTTTACAGGGGAGCCATCATCAATATTCACAGAATAAGACAATGACGATGAGCCTGTATAATTGGTTGTTATATTTATTGTATTGTTTGCACTTTCATTAATTGATATCGCACTTGATTCCAGAGCAAGAGTTAACTCGGGCGTTTGGTTGCCATTTGAGTTATCTCCATCAGGATTAGCATTGTTAGATGTATTAGAACCTCCATCAGTGCTTCCGCCGCAGGCTGAAAGAACTAAAGAAAGTATAATTGGAATAGTTTTATTAAGAATCGACATGCTGAAAACTCCCTGTCTTAACTTCTAATTTTTTACGAACAACTAAAGTAGCCACCAAAAAGAGAAAGACGATATAGCTCATTGAGCCTCCACTTTTTTGCGCTTGATTTTGTGGTTTGGTTAGCTCTTGGTTCGTAGACGAGTTGTTGTCATTCGTTGAATTATTTTCTGTTTCTGTTTCTGTTTCTGTTTCTGCAATTATCGTGATTTCAACTTCAAATGCTTGTTGCTGATTTTTATAATTTGCTGTGAGATATAAAGTAATTGAGGTGTCTTGTTCTACGTCGGGGGCAGTAAATGAAATCTCTCCCGTATCCGAGTTTTGATTCATTTCAAAATTAATACCGGAATCATCAATTACAGCCCAGTCAAACGATAGAGATTCGTTTGGGTCAAACTCTGGAATGATAAAAAGCGCTTGTCCCTCATTCACGCTAAATGATGATGCTATTGTAATATCAGGAAAAGGAAGTTCACCGACTTGTACTTGTTGTTGATTCACATTATTGAAACCATCAATATCTACGACATAAGACTTTGAATAGGCTTTGGCAAAGATAGAATAGGTGCCAAGAGGAGCCTTAAATGGGATATCCAAATCAACTTGTTGATGGGGTTCTAATAAACCAATTTCACAAGTAACTACTGATTCAACTATTCCACAGCTTTCAGGTAACAAAGTCTTGTCTGTATGCTCAGGGTCGGTTAGTTCGAAATCAACGAACATGCCTGTCAACGCTTTATCTGATGGGTTTGAAAGTGTGTAACTTAGATAAACTAGTTCGTCTAGTTTGATCTCATCTAAAGGAGTGTGGGACAACTCAAAATCTGTAACCCAACCTCGCTTATCTCGGCACCAACCCATATCGCAGAGAATATAAGCGGCTGCACCAAAACTTGTTGTATTGCCAACACGAGATTTCATTAACTCAGTCGATTCAACAAAGGGAGAAATATGAGTAAAGCTCTGACCACTAACACTACCACTGTCAGTAAGGCCAGAATGGAGCATAATTCCCTGCTCGTTGTGGCCTCCAACAACATTGTATTGGATATAATTATCTAAAGCGTCATCACCGTAGTAGAAGATCTTGTTATCAAATGCCACAACCTCTTCTCTTTCCGATTTAGTTAGTTCTTTCCAATATTTGTTATAGGGCGAGTCAGCAAAAATATGACTGCTATTAGCTGTTGGCGTATCCGATTGCTGTTGCGTGCAGTATTCTGCAAAACATGGACTAACTGAAAAGCCCAGTACGTGCACTAATTCATGCAAAGCCAAATTTAAAAAACGAGTAAACTCTTGCTGTTCAATCGAATAATAGTTGCTGTGATTATTGGGGTAATCTACGAATGTAATCTCAGGATCTTCCGTTGCTGAGTACTCTTTCCTTAAGTCGTTTTGAAGCATTCTTTTAATGATGTAAGGATATTTCACACCATCTTTCAATATTCCAAATTCATCGTAATTGGAATATTCACTGTGCGTATAACTAGATGAGGTTGTAGCGGCACTGCCAAAGTTCACATTACTGAATTTTACACTGACAAAGATGTCGGCTTCACTGAGCACTTGCGACTCAACCATGCTAGCAGCATATTCAAGAACAAATCGCCTAGCCTCACCTACCGTTGTTCCGGGGTTATCGGCAGTTGGAGTTCTCTGCGTTTTATCAAAAAAACCTTTCTTAGTACTTTTTTCATAATCGTCATACTCAATGACGACATTGGTGGCACTTGCTGCAAAACTGAGTCCCATCAAGAGACTGGTAAACATTTTTATCATTCATATTTCTCCATTTTGAATTGAGCTAAATGTGCTCAAGGTTCAATTGGAGATACTGCCGAATAAAAAAATGATTTTGTTTATCAGAAACTCTTAGTCGAAATGTCTGCCTTTGAAAACTAGGCCGCGTAGGGCTGCGTATGCTCGACTAAACAAGACTTAATTTGGTTAAATTCACCGCGCGAGAAATTAAACGTCATGTCTTTTCTCGCGTTATCTTTGAACCAGTTGGGCAACATATGCTTTAATATGATGTCTGTTTGAGGAGCCAGTTTATTCTTGGCTCTTAGCACCTTAGCATTTTCATTAGTAAATACGACCAAAGATCTAATAGGCCAATTGTTTAACCTTTCTCGCTCAAGTGTCTGCATAAGTAACCCTGATGTGCGCAGAGCTTGCATAGATGCGTTGTTGAACTCGTTAACATAATGCTTATCGGCAGTATTAATCTCTTGCTGCCACTTTTTACTCGAAGTCGCTTTAACCGTACCTTTCCAATTTTTAACTTCAATGTTAACCAGTCCAATTGATGGCACTAGCACTAAAAAATCTATTTGGAAACTTTGTCCATCTAGCTTTAAGTTGTTAGATCGAATGAACCCGCTAATCACAGAACCATTTAGCTCTCGCAATATTGCTCTGACGCTTTCCTCTCCAACATTACCTGCATGTTCTGTATTCATATTATCCTCTCCCTTAACGGTTTTTCTTTGTCCTAGAAAAAGACCATTTAGCTAACTTATAAAAGCCAAAGGTGATTACAGCTCCGATAATATATTCAGGGATCGAGTTAACCTGTTTCGCAAATGCCGTTACTACAAATGACATGAAGGAAATGCTAATGAACGCAAGTGAAAGCAATAACCAAATCAACCTAACAACGAAGCTTCTCGAATCAGGCGTACTAATACGCTTCATTGAAAATTGTTGCTTATCCCGTTGGAGGTTTCTTAATTTAGCTTCGTAAGCTTGCTCCATATTTGCCATTTTTACAGCTCTATCGCGGTAAAAGCTTTTTTCTAAATTATCCTTCTCATATTTAGCTTGGCGATTTAACTCCTCAGCTTGTTTTCTTAAACTTTCAGCTTCTTCTCTCGCTTGCTTTGCTCGTTTAGCATCAGCTTCAGCTTTGCGTTTAGCTTCCTGCGCTTCAGCTCTTTCTTTTGCCGAAAACTCTGAACCAGAGTTTTTAACAACCCTATTGCTATCATAAAGCGCTTTTTTACTTGGATTACACAGCACATCTCTTGCTTCATTTATCAAAGCACTGCGCTTAGTTGCTTCTTCTCGATTACTTGGGTTCTTATCTGGGTGATACTCATTCAGCATTGCCTTATGAGCTGAGTTAATGAGCTTTAAAGGTGCATCGGGTCTGATACCTAAAATTTGATAGTAATCTAAAGACATGTTCATATGTGCTTTCCTCTTGTTAGTTAATGAAAGCACTTTTACATAGAAATAATTGACTTTACTTATAATGAGTAAAGTCTCTTATAAATGTCTGAACATAACTTTAAATGGCGGCCCAAAATGAACCAAGACTAAAAAATATGGCTGCTAAAGAAATGCCTGCTGATATTATTTTAATCGAACCAACATATACCTTAGCAAAGGCTGGAAACTTATAAAAAGCGCCTGTAAAAGCCATGCTTCCGATAAGAGAAAACACAAATGCTATAGGCTTAGATTGACCAACACCATCATAAGATAAAATGCCAATTACCAAAGCTACCAACATCAGATGAATTATCCCAGTCTGCTCGGTTGAAAAATCGGTCATAAATTGAAAAAACACAGCCGCACTCGAAAGGATCAAGAACCCACCAATTAATACACTTAAAAGAGCAAAGAAAAATGAAAAATGCTGTATCGCGTGTAAACCTAAAAAATGACCAATTGCCCACATAGTAGGTATTGCTAGAACATTTGCTAGCAAGTTTCTTCCGTTCACTGTTGAATTTTGCATAAGCTTCACTCCTTTTATTATTGAATTGTTGTAGTTTCTGACATGACCAATCTTGCTACATTCAGTCTAAAGAATACTTGCTTGACCACTTCAGTTTCCTCAAAAACTTTTTCATCAGGGTATAACCCCAACTCATCAGCTTTTCCCATATATACGAGTTCAAAATCAGGACTGTCAGGCCTGAACATTTTAAAGTACTCATGAGCTTGCTCTGTTAGTTGCTCTTTAACCCCGTTAAGTAGTTCAATTGATTTGAATGCACCGCAATCAAGATGGATAACATCGCCAACACCCAAATGACTGTGGGGCTTACCACCGGTTAGTAAGTCTGCAATTTTAATAATGTCACCGACATCACAATCAGCTAACATAACCTCAGGTAGCCCATAATCAGACAGTCCAATCGTATAGCAATATGCTGCATGGTTTTCATGTCTTGGGTTGTCTGAGACAACGCTCATTATCGTGTATTCATATTTTTCTACTTTATTACGAAGCTTTTGGTAATAAGCTTTATTCATTTCAGTCATAACGAACTCCATCAAAATAATATGATGAAGCTTAAATGTTATTTAAAGCGCTTTAGTTATAATGAAAATTAGACTACAAGGAATCAAATAGAGTAGGTTCTTTGCTCTTGAAAAGTTACTTATGTTTATAGATAGCTGCTTTCAATGGACCTTCTGGGTTATTGCATTCCCTTTTTAAAAATACTGAATAAATTGGGTGTAAAAGTTTAACTGCCTTAATCTGCATATGTGTCAGTTTTGTACTTAATTAAAGAAAAATACAAAACTGGGACATAGTTCCACCCGCATCGCGGCGGACTCAATATTTAGTTAATGACCACTTATAAGCTTATATGCTGAAACAAACCGTAGAGCATCGGGTAACGCTCGATGCATGGTTTCAACGCAAATATCTTCGTAAGCTGATTTATAGCTACTCGTTTTTTCCTTACCTATAAAATCAAAGAAAGCTCTTATATCCGTAAGGAAAAACTCAACACCTATGTCTGCCGCTTTGAACAGTTTCGCTAGCCAAACACCATCGTATGCAAGGTCATTGCAAAAAATAAGCTTCCCTTTTAGTGCACTATTAAGTTCAACAGCTACAGCTTTTGCACTTTTTCCTTGTTCCAACAAAACATGCTGCCTTATCTTGTGGATATTCCTTTCTGCATTGATATCCCATTCGCCAGACTCCAGCCAATCATGAGCTGGTTTGATTAAGGCGGAGGCTGTCTCACCATTTGAAGTAGCATAAGCCACTTCAATTGGGTACGAATTAAAACCAAGCCCTGACGCTTCTAAATCCAAAAATACAAACTCATCTAATTGGCTATTCTGGCTTGAAAGGTTAATGTGAATACTAGGATCAAATATCTTCATAACCACTCCTAATGAATAAAACCAATTGAGGAAGCTTTCGCTGAACTATCTTTTCTAGATGGCACATCAGCTAACTCTAACTTTATAAGCCCATCTTCTCTTTCAGCTTTTATAAATGATTTTTTAATTGCAGCAATCAGCAGTGATTTGGCCTCCCTAGGCACTTTTGTACTTAATAACTCTAAAACGGGTTTATCCAGCACACAGTCAAAGAACCTAGTCAGCCTTTTCTCATTTAGATAACTTTTATAAATATTTTGACAAATATTTCCCATTTCTTCTTTTGAGGGAGCATCAATTTCAAAATTGGTTAGGCGAGACTTAAGGGCTTCATCCATGTCTGCATAGTTGTTCGTTGTTGATATAAAGATGACACCTGAGCAATTAATATCTATATCCAAAAATCTATCCCGGACTGAGCGCTTTTGATCAATATCTAAAATCGATAGCAAAGAGGGCACAATCGGATAACTTGGATCGTTCTTAGCTCTGTCTACTTCATCAAGAAGGATACAAGGCTGAAATGTTGTTCCTTTGAGCAGCAGTGATCTTGATACTTCACCGACATTCGCCCCTTTAAATTGAGATGAGCCACCTAAAAGATCGTGAGCTGCGGCCATCGACACCAAGGATATATCGAAAAATTCAAAACCAAGCCGCTTACACAAGGTTCTTACATACTCTGTCTTGCCAATTCCGGGGATCCCCCCTAGGTTAATTGGCGCAATTTCAATTGGGCTATCTGTTAGATAAGAAATCTTCAAACTTATTTGTATCTCCTCAGTCACCTCTGAAAAGTTAGGAAAATCGACGTACATTTGTTCAATTGCATTAAGCATATCTTCTGAAGCGTATAAAACTTTTTTCCGTTCTCCTTTTTCGAGAACCTGTCTAACAACTTCTGCACCATGCTCTCCAGTTGCATCTCGGGTTAAATAAACCTCTTCGAGTGCACCTTTATCGAATACAGGGATAGTATCTTCTCTTTCATTTACACAATTGTCATTGCTATGAGGCTTAACCGTTTTTTCATTATCCGACAGCACTTCGCTGTTCACATTGTCTAGACTGTCTAAATAGCTAATAATTTGCTTTTGAGCGTTAAGAGAATCTTGTTCATCTATGAACCCGTCAACCTCTTCAAAACTAATTTCATGTGTCTTTTTAAGTGAGGGGATAATCTTATAAACCTTTTCTAAAGCCGGATCTTGTCTGGCGAAAAAGAACGCTCTCTCTATATCTTCCGCCCGTGTCACACGGAGCATTTTTCTAATACTGTCATCACTATAGTTTAGTAATTCTTTAAACGTGTATGGGCAATTACGCTCTTCTGCGCCGCCACGCTCTTTACTACGAAGCTCTTTTTCTTTTCTATCAACAGCGTTACACAAACTAATTAGTGGACGGTAAGCGCGTAAAAACATGCTTTCTTCAATAGTACTTCCCAACTCATCTATTTCTTTCGCAGACTTATTTGCCCATTTTACTTTGTATGTTTGTGCGATTTTGTTTTCTTGCTTTTTAATTTCGACTTTTAAAGACTTTGCAATACTTGTTGATACAGGCTCTAGTACTTTCTCTTGCTGCTCACTATTCAAGGGCAATAACACTTTTGCTAAACGAACAGGCGAAAAAGAGCTAAAAGTTTGAGCCAAGGCCTCATCATCTGAGTTATGGATCAGGTTAGATAGCTTATGTAAAACAATTGATTTGTGGCTTCTTTCCACATCGTTTTTACCAATGTAAAACGGCTGACGGTAATAAAGATCTAATCTGTCGATTAACTCGTCTAAAGCAGCTAATGAGTCGTTGGGATTTGCTGAAAGCTTGTATTCTTCTAGCTTTTTACGGAACTTATCGTTGAATTTACAAATATAATCTAGAAATTTTTGTCCGGTCTTACTCTCGTCAATAAAGACCATCATTTTAATTAAATCATCTTCTGGCGTATTGTTTAATGCGCCAAATACAAATTCTTCACCATACTCAGTAATCTTGTATAGCTGTTCAAAGTGCTCCAGATACTTCGTTCTAACCTGAATATCGCCCTCAGATAAAAGTACATTTCGAACTTGGCGACACTTTTTTAAGATTTTATTCTGAGCCAATATTGATTCTTGCTCTGAGCAATGAACCATCTCAAGCGGAGGAATTTCATAAAGATGGTCAGCAGCCAAACCACCTATATTAGAAATTAGGTTTATGATTTCTTGAGTATTTGTGTACTTAATGGCTCGCGCAACTTGAATAGACGGTATCCATTCATCAAAGACTTTGCCCAATATGACAATTGAATATTCGTTTAATTCATCAAAATGCTTTGCATCTGTAGAAACTGAAAATTGCTTTTTGCGGTTTGTAGATTGCATAAAAAACTCCTCGGATTGAGGAGTTATTTAAACAACTATAAATTTGATTTTAGTTATCACGACTAATTATTTTTTCTGCTAGCTGAAAATTCACATCTGTTTTTATGAAGCTCTCTATGGATTCTAGATCTTTTTCGAGGTCAGAGTAAAAGTACCTAGATTTTCTGAAAAAACGCCATACCATTTTCACTATCGAGTCGGCATATTTTGCAGATAGCTGACTGTCCATGACTAGAGATAATATTTCCCAAGCCTCTAAAGCTCTGCGTTCGTTAACCACTTTACGAGCTAGTCCTGTCTGGTCTTCAAACGCAAATGCAGCCAGTTCTTCTCCTGAGTACTCTAGAGCATCTACATCATGAAACTGTAGTGGAAAATAATCAGACGCATATATGGGTCGGGTATCCTGAGCTTCGTAATGTTTTTGAGTTGCTATTGAAATCATAGATTCGGTATCGTGTGCTTCATCCAAACTATCTTTTAATAAATTTACAAATGTACTGCCAAAATCACTAATGGCGAATACTTGCCTTATTGAAGGCTCAAGAAACAAATCGTTAATAGTTAACTCAATCAAGTCAAACATTAGCAATTGAATCGATAATGAATGATTGAAACAATTCTTAAGATCTATGCTGTTTGCCTCTGAATATGGACGACCAAAAGAAATCCCTAAAGTTTCAATCTCAAAACCGATCTCTTCTTTCGATAGATTTAGTTCACTCCTTTGATTATGCCACAATAATTGGATTAGCTTCTTAAATTCAGAACTAGAGAACCCATAGCTACCTATAGTTTTAAGAGTGTTTAAAATTCGTAAATTGGGGTTATAAAACTTCTCAATAACTTGATAAGGTGCTGATTCCAAAAATTCTTCTGTTAGTAACAAAATAAATAGGTCACAGCTTTTATAGCTGACCAAGAGTTTTCTATTTGACTTTATCTCCTTACTTAGCTTAAATTCTCCTGAAATTTCACCATCCTCAATTTCTGCAAGAATCTCTAATTTGTTAACATCAAGCTGAGGAATAGACTTAACTCTTTCAATATCCACATGTGGTAAGTCACTTATCGGCAACCCCATTTCCATTTCCTTTTAACGTTTAATTCAAACTGTTTTTTCGAGCTTTAGTTTCAAATACTGTAAATACTAAAAAGCAATCACACCGGAAGCCTATGCTAGGGAGACAACTTCCTTGTTAAGTGCTTTACAGTTTTGAATTACATCATATTTAGGACAAACCAATACATCGTTTTCAATTGTTCCTAAGTCTTCTTTTAACACTTGGATCTCGCTGCCAGATTTAAACTTTTCAAACACTTCTAATATATCTTCCATGTAATTATCAGGTAAACCACTATCAAAAATTAACGCTATTAATTCATGATCTACCAATTGTTTTCCCATTAAGATGATTTTTGTAATAGCATTTTTTGTTACAGAATCTGTACCCCCACAAAAGAAAATTTTGATGTATTTCTCACAATCAAACTTTTCCAGTTCACTATCAGGTGGAAGGTCAATAAACTCTGCCATGCATTCTTCTCTATATTTAAATAGACTGATAGCCTGTTCGACTTCGCTAGAACGCTCACAACAAAACCTTAAAACATTTAATATGTTTGTTGGAATTGAGTTTAATTTTATAATGGGTTGAACAATCTGGAGCATGCAAATTTGTTCAAATACTATAGACAAATCGTTTGCCAGAGTATTAATTACAGAACAATAAGAACACTCTCCCAACTCTAATTTTGGCATTACTAATGTTGCTAGCTCGATAGAAAAGTGTGCTTTAGACAATTTTTTGAATCGTCTCCTCGACCAAAGTTGAGCTAATATCTTTTTAAAACATTCACTATCAAACCTTTTTTCAAATAACAACACGTCAACCAATTTTAGAATTTCAAGGTTTGACTCATAAAATAACGTAACTATATCTACTAGTTCTGAGTTTAACTCATCTACTTCTAATGAAAATCGTATAGCCTGCCCCGAATAAGTCGCCAAATAATTTCGCTTGTTCAAGTCAAATGACTCAATTTCACAAATAATTTCTAGACGATAACGTTCAAACTTATCGTCTTCAATGAAGTCAAAAATTTTGTATTCTTTTATATCGTTATATTTGGAGGCGTCGATAAGTGACGACCCAATCTTTAAATATTTCGATATTGAAATGGCTTCTCCAGTAATTGCAGTTCCAATATCAAAAATAAGTTCATTTAATCGAACATAACTTTCTCGTTTGTAAAAAATAGCTCGAATATGCCGCTGGATGTTTTCTTGTATGGCTTCTTCGCTATCCAACCCCAACATAGATTTTTCTTCAGACATGAATTGGTTTTCGATTTGCTGTTTTACCTCTCCTATCAAGACGTCATTAAACCAAACACTATCGAGTGTTTTATTATGTTCAATCAAAGCTCTTCCTATAAACTTTATAGGGCAACACTCAATTCGTTCAATGTTCGCTTTTCCTAAATAATATCCCAAGACTTCCGGTATTATTTCTTTGAAGTCAGACAAACTCTGAGGAAGAATATCAGCGACCACATTAATAGAATCAACTGACATTTTCTTGTCTCTAATTGTAAAAGGAATTAATTCATATTCGACAATATTAGCGAATGCTAATATCTTTTCTTTGTATGAGTTGTCATTAATTACTTTATTCAAAATAACAAAAAGGGACGGGTATAGTATATAAACAAGAATAATACCCAAACTATGAATATCATCCTGCACAGTTGCTGGCATCTTTTTAAGGACATTGTTGGATGAGAATATTTTTCCTGAACTGCCTTTCGGCAATTCACCTACTACACTTGAAATACCAAAGTCGGTAATTTTTGGAATATTGTTTTTATCTATAAGGATATTTTCAGGCTTTATATCGCCATGTACTACTTGTGGTACTTGATTATGTGCTTGTTCTACCCCTTTACAAATATTAATGAAGAGATCTAACTTTTCCTTGTAACTATAGTTTTTGAAAATAGTGCTTTGAACAAAATCTTTAAGCGTTTGCGCATCGTCAATGTACTCCATTACCAATGCATTTATGCTTTGGTCCTTTCTAAAGTTGTTAACTAACTCTTTATCTAGGCCACTAGACAATTGCATAAATTCGGTAGAAAAACTGTACACATCATAAAGAGTTACCACATTTTCATGTCTGCATTTACGCATAACCACTGCTTCATTCAGCATTTTCTTTTCTAAAACAATTGAATCGGCCCATTTGGGAATTAGTTTTAATGCAACAACAGAGTCAAGAATTAAGTCTTTAGCTTTATATACACAACCGAAGCCTCCATGCCCCAACTGAACGGGCCTTTCTGCATCATCTAAAATAAGACGATAGCGACTATCTTCCAAACTCACTATTTTTTTTGCGACGTCAAGCTTTTTGGCAAGATCAGGAGTCAATGAATCATCATAATCGAGGAGAAGGTTTGAAAATCCCTTGTTTTTATATGCCTTGACGTAAGATAATAAGTGACTACCTTCAATAAGATTTTTAATTTTTGCACTTGAGTCTCTTTTGTAGGACTTACCATCATTCTTTGTTAATTTTCCGTCATCAAGGAATTGATAAATAAATGAGTGAAAAACTATTTCTTCATCATGCTTACCAATAAGCTTTTTCCAGAACTTATCTATCTCCTCAAAACTACAAGCTTGACTCAACTCATCAATATTGTAATTCCTCTTAACACAGGCACGGTCTTTAACAAATTTTGATAAATTGCTATCTGAGCTAACTAATATCAAGTCAAAGGGGAAATCGAAATGCTCCTCAAAGGATAGTCCGAATGATAGAAATAGATTCTGAATAGCAGCACTATCTTCTCCTTCTAAATCCTCGTATTCACCACCATCTCGACGTATACCTGCGATGTTTTTCATCTTTTTATCAGACGTTGGAAATTCTGACTTAAAAAATTTACTTAAGTTTTCTTTTACAAATTCATTTACACCAGCTTTCTCTTTATCCAATAATGCTTCATTGAGAAAAAGTAACCATGCTCTAGCTATTCTAAAAACAGTGTTCTTATACTCTTTGTATTTATCCGTAATGCTTTGTTTTGCGCTTTTCTTTGATAAATTATCAAGTTCATGATTTAAAAAACGATTGCGGTAAATTATCGCAAGTTCAAGAGTAAAAGCTTTTTCAAATACTTCTTCGATAGATAACCCTTCATATTCATCTTTCATCACCAAATAATGCAAAAAGCTAGAATACATAAACAAGCTCTTGAATTCGCTTGAATTACCATAAGCTAGTTTTTCAGTGATTTGAGAAAATTTGAAATTAGAACTATTTTTGTCATGAGATAAAATGAAATCGTTGCACAAAACTTCAAGTTTATTGTGAAAATCCCATTTAGTTATCCTTTTAAATAACGGGAAACATAACGATACTAGCAATGGGGAGTTAAAAGACTCTCTCGTAAAAAACTCTCTAATGCTATTGACTCTATTCTTATGGCTATCATTGCCTAAAAATTTAAATAGACTGGGGTTTTTAATTGAAAGTTTTTCGCAAAACCTTAGAGAATCATTTACATCTGTAATAGACGTACATTGGATATCTAATGCGGGTAAAGGTATTTCAAATGCCCGAGCTTTGTTGTCGATCCATAATTGAGTAACGTATTTTAAAACTAAAGATTCATAGCTACCTTTGACTCGTTTTCCCTGCTGCGATTTGATAAAACTGAGATAAAATTCAGTGTAAGGTAGGCGGCTAGAGTTTGTTGTGCATAAGTTCGCAGTTAAATGTTTTATTGCTAATTCACATCGCTTATATTTTCCGTAACCCGTAATTTTGTATCTATCAATAACCTCGGTCTTAAACGCTGTAAATATTTTCCAATCGTCTTCAGCAACAGGGGTATCTAATGTACTTTTCTGATACCAGAGTCTGATTAGTGGCTTTAACATTACAAGCAAATTTTGTAATTCATCTATTCTGTCATCATAGGACTTATTAAAAAGCTCATAGCTTCCGATACTTCTAACCACTCTTTTTTGTAGAGGTTCTAGACACGCTATTAATTTTTCGACATTTTTTATTAATTCAGATTTGTCAGCTTTTTCATTTGCTGATATTAAACGTTCAAGATAAGACTCAAGCTTTTTAATCGTTTTTGGGCCATCGTCATTAAGTTCATTTAAAATTTTAGTTCGCGCGACTTTCTGGTGTTCACTCTCAATAAACAAAAATTCCAATACGCTCGATACTCTATCCCCCTCATTTTGGATTACTTCACTTACTTTTCTTAATAACTTGTTTTTTCTAAGTTTTGGCTTTGTCGTTAGTGCTAACGTCAACTTCTCATCAGTGAAAGCTAGATCTGCAAGCTGAATTAAAGCTTTAGTAAACTTTAAATTAAAGTGTTCCATGTAAACCCAAAGTTCATATGCTTCTAGCAATGAATAATGAATACGCCCTTTGGCTTCCTTTTCCTTTAATGTAGAGTCAATTAACAGTTCAAACTCTTCAATTTGATTGTTTAGATTACCGCTTTCAATAGACAACTTTTCATCAATGAACACTCTCTTTCTCCTTCGTAAAGCTCTAACCATTTTGCCTAAAGCCTAACTTTTCACACCCAATAAAAAGCCTAATTTAGGTCCATACCGCCCACAAATTAATAATATTAACAATGAGTTAAAGTTACAATGCATTGTTGGAAATTTTAACACTCTTGTACTTATTATAAGTAAAACTCAATTTTTATAATTTATGCTTCATTTCACTAACCACACATTAGGAAATTGAAATGGTTGACTTGAAGCAATTTATAAAAAACACCAGTGTATTAACATCTATTACATTAGTTCTTGCAGGCTGCGGTTCAGGTGGACAAAGTGACTTAAGTAGCAATAGCTCAAATCAGTCTGGTCAATCCAACTCGTCTGTACCAAATGTATCAGGCACTTTCAAAAGCTCATACGACACCGATGTTTTTTACTCTACTGAGATGATGCCTTCATCTCAGGTTTACGGAAGAAAGGCTAACGGGTGCACTCAACAGTATAACGATTATTATTTTGAGACTGAAAATACTCTTGTATTTGGCAACCCAAACCTACCAGAAAGCGACTTTAAGCAGGTTGCCTCTTGGGTAGAAAACAATTTTGATTCAGCCTTAAGTACAATGCAGATTACTAAAGGTGACTATTTTTCAAATCGATACGCTATTCGTCTCGATGGCTTAAAGTACATCAGAAATAACCTAGCTTATAAGCAATATGACTCAGTTACATACCCATCAGAGTTTGATAATTGGAATTACGAACAACAGGTTGATTGGGCGACTAAAACAACAAAAAACATGGATACGGCTCAAGCTGTTGGACTATTAGTTAATGACCCATATTCACCTTTCCAAGCAGAGTCAGAAGCTGTTTTGGAAGATAAACTCTACATTTGTATCCATGAAACAACTACAACGAATGGCTGGGGTGAAGGCAATTTGGTCGGAATTAATGTAGGTGCCCCATCTATTGCTGTGCCACATGAAGTAGAGAAAATCATAAAGCATGAAATTATACACACAATTCAATATGCGTTAACGGCCAATTTCGAAGGGCTAGGGTTACCGAGATGGTTCAGTGAAGGTCAGGCCGTTTTGCTAAGCGGCATGAACGTGGCTCATAAATCAAAACACAGCGAATATGATCCAACGCTCGTTGTTTACTACAACGATGAAATTGGCGACCAAGCCACTGCCTATAGCCATTACGGCCTTGCCTATCAATACTTGAAAGATACTAACGGACAATCTTCAATTATCAGTTTTATGAAAGATGTGAAACAACTCACGTATGATTTTTCTAAGCAACTGAACTCCCCACTAGAAGAGTATCACGGCTACGTTGAAGCCTTTGATAAAAGCATGAAGCAACTCAACGGTGCCTCATTAACAGTAGAGCAATACCGTTACGACTATCATTCATTACTAACTGACTATTAAGACAACAAATTTCAAAAGGTACCAATCATGACAATTGACTCAAAAGTGATAATTCTGGAAGACGTTGGCTTTGATATTCACGGTCAGAATTTGAATGCGCTAGAACACGTTATTGAGCTTAAAAAATTCATACAGAATAAGTATCCGGAAATTGCTGCGTTAAAGGGGTTTGAAGATTCATTCAACGAGTATCCTTATGACCTGCTAGGAAATGTTCAAGCCGTCTCAGATCTTGCCGACGAGCACCTTGGTTATCTTATGGTGATAATGTAGGAGAGTGAAATGAAACTGGCTATATTTTCAGATATTCATATTGAATTTGGTGTTTGGCGCCCTCCTAAACTAGATGCCGACGTGGTCATTCTGGCAGGTGATATACACTCCAAGCACCGCGGTGCTCAATGGGCTATTGAGTCCTTTGATGCACCAGTCATATATGTGCCGGGAAACCATGAATACTATGGTTCTAATATTGACTCTGTAAATAAGAAGCTTAAAGAACAAGTACAAAACTCACATGTTCATGTGCTGCTCAATGAGAGTATCAATATCGATGGAGTCAATTTTATTGGCTCAACTTTATGGACTGATTTCAAACTGTTTGGAGAAGAAAAACAACGTGAGTGCTCGTTTTATGCGGGTTCAAGAATAAATGACTATGAGCGTATTCGACTAAATGACAATGGTAAGTATCGCAAATTGAGAACTGTCGATACCCAAGGTTTTTTCGATAACTCTGTTAGCTTTATTGAAAAAACGCTAGCTAAAAATACGAACAACAAAACGGTGATCGTTACTCATCATGCACCATCAGGTAGGTCAACTCCCCAGCAGTACAAAGATGATTTGTTGTCAGCCTCGTTTTCATCAAACCTTGAGAAGCTTATAGCGCAATATGACATTAATCTATGGATACACGGGCACACACACCATAATGTCGATTACATGCTATCCGGAACCCGAGTCGTTTCTAACCAGCGAGGTTATGCCAAGGTTGAAGAAAATACTTCATTTTGCGAAACCTACATTATAGAGATTTAATTTATGGACATAAATTCGGACGATATAGAAGTGACCACTTGTGCCTCTCCTTACGATCCACCGATTGGCGCTCACGTAGGGGTTAAAATAAGGCATTTGAAGTTAAACATTGAAGTAACAAGCACAGACCAGAAGTCGCAGCATAAAAATCATATGGCTGCGATGGAGAAGCTCCAATCAGAGTTGGCTAAATTTGAACTCGTCAAATCGCGCTTTGAGGATATAAATGAGGATGACTTAATGGATGGTGAAACATTTTGGAATGAGCTTAATTCCGGAAGATATGACTAGCTAAGAACAGAAAATAAATTTCGCTTCAGCGCAGTTAACCCTTTGTATTTCTGATTTAAAAACAATAGAATATAAAACATATGGATTTAGAAAAATTTAAATATTATTTAATCATCGATGTAGAGGCTAACTGCCCTGAAAAAGACTCAGTTACTCTCAAAGACATGGAAATGGTTGAGGTAGGTGCGGTCATGGTATGCGCCAAAACTTTACAAAAAATCGACGAGTTTAGTACGTTTATTAAACCTGTTAGGTCCCCTCAATTAAGCGAATTTTTTTCAGAGTTAACTTCTATTACCCAAGCTGATGTAGACAATGCTCCAGAGTACCCAGAAGCGATTACAGCATTAGTTAGATGGCTCGAGAAGTTTGATAATTTCCTATTTTGTAGTTGGGGCAACTACGATAAGCAACAATTTGAGCTAGAGTCTACTTTTCACAATGTGCCTTACCCGATCTCAGCCCCTCATTTGAACATCAAGAAGCAGTTTTCAAAAAGCCAACGAGTTCGCAAGCGACAAGGTA
>NZ_JBLWTZ010000034.1:0-21486 GCF_048269885.1 Tenacibaculum sp.
TATCTATTATAGGTCTTCCACTCAACAAAACTCTTCTAATCTCATTTGTTTGCTTGTTCATTAACAGTACATCAATATCGTTGGTAATTTTACCTCCTAAAGCCAATTCAGCAGGTAGATTTTGTGCTGGGAAAACCTTTCCTTCATGCGGATTCAACACTTTAAAATGATCTGAAAAATCAATAGATATTTTTGAATCATCAGCTATTCCAAAAAGTTCATTTGCAACCTCATTAGCCAATATAACTTGCTTATCAGTGTTTGCTACCAAAACCCCGTCACTAATGTTTTCTATAATCATATTTAACTTTTGCTGATTCTCATACAGTTCATTCATTCTTTTTTCATTCTCATTTTGCAGCAACAGCTCTTTGGTAATATCTCTAACTACTGCATATAATCTTCCAGTAGCTGTATCTGAAGTAGCATTCCATGACAACCATTTAATACTTTGATCCTTACATATCCATCGACTTTGAAAACTCACCAAAGTTGCTCCTTCTTCTAATTTGTTAATTGCCTCCTTTGTTTTTTCCAGATCCTCAGGAAAAATATAAGCAGCAAACGGAGTATTCAAAAGTTCTTCTTTTGTATATCCTAAAAGATTGCTTAACGAAGGATTGACTCTTAAAAATTTTTCACTGGTAGCAATTACTAAACTATCTGTAGAGATATTGAAGAAGGTATCGGCTGTCTTTTGCGACTCCATAATCATCTTTCTTTCTGTAATATCTGTAGAGATACTCCCAATAGCATAAACCCTGTTATTGATATCAAACAATGGAAATTTTACTGATAAATATGTATGCTTTCCATCAGACTGCTCAATCTCTTCTTCTATTTGAATTTCTTCTCCCAACTTCATAGCCTCTAAATCTGCTTCAAGGTACCTGTCTGCTAATTCCTTTGGTAACATATCATGGTCTGTTTTTCCTAGTAAATCTTTACCATACGTTTCAAAAATTGATTGATACTTCTTATTTGCCAACATATACTCTCCATTTATTTTTTTAACAGAGATTGCATTTGTTGTATTATCAATGATAGAATGTAATAATTTTTGACTTTTTAAAAGCTTTTCTTCCGATTTCTTTTTTGCCTTAATTTGCGCTCTTAAAATAAAGAAAACGGTTGTTAACATTCCTAAAATAACAACGATTAGCCCCAATGAAATCCAATTCCACCAAGCATCACTAGTATTAAAATTTATTTGTTTCAAATAAATAATACCTAACGCTATAACCATGCTACTATTTATAATATAGCCATATAAGTTTTTTCTTTCCATTGAAGTTTTCATTTACAGAGATATTAAACATACTAATATATTGAATTTTAAACACATAAAAAACTTCCTATACCACTTAAAAACACTACAAAACCAGCATTTTAAAATCTAAACTACTATTTTTACTTACCCCTCTTAATTTGATACTTTATGTCGGTCTTATTTTAGTAAAATACGCAAGGCTTCATTATATTTTTAGTTGAATATTCCAACATTCAAAAGCGCATTCTTTGAAAAACCCTTTTTAAATCAGTATCTTTTGCAGCCTTATGATAAAAAAACTCAAAGACAAAAAGAATAAACGAATATTCAGTTTTAGCTTTTTAGTTTTTAGGAATCAATCAGACAAGTTTATCCCTCCTTCAATTTAATCATCATTTTTTAGCAAAAAGAGGCTTCTCATATCCTTTTACTTGAAAATGTGCTTATACAAGTACGCTTTCTTCATATTTATTAAAACAAACAATGAATTTCACAAAAAAAAGCCTAGTCTTAGTTGCTTTTTCCTTGGTTACAATCGTGTTTTCACAAGAAAAACCTGAGGTTAAAATTGGCGGAGCACTACGGTTCAACTACAACTTATCTTCTTTAATTAACTCTTCCGTTTTTTCTCTTGAACTACTCAGTGCTTCAACTATTTTAGTTGTTTTCTTAAACTGACTAGGAGCTATTAATTCGAAAATATATTTTCTAATTAAATCTTCAAAAAAAAGCTGTTCGTCTTTTAAAAACGAGAGTTCAGATAACCATTGTTTTGACATTAAGAGCATATCTTCTGCACTCAACCACTCAACATATTTTAGATGTATGCTTGTTCTTTTCATTGAGCTAGCTTTTACGATTAGACATTTCGTTTTATATCATTAACTCTTTTATAGCATGTAATTTTGGAATACAAACATTCCAATTTTTCTCTTTTTGTATTTTCAATCTAAAAGCATCTAAAGCCGTTTGTTCTCCATGAATAAGAAACACTTCTTCTGGTGTATTTTTTATCTCACTTAACCAATCTAACAAATCTTGCTGATCTGCATGTGCAGATAAACTTTCTATCCTTTTAACTCTTGCTTTTACAGGAAAATATCGTCCAAAAAACTTTATTTCATGACAACCTTCTTGCAACTGCCTTCCCCTAGTTCCTGCTGCTTGATAACCAAGCAACAAAATCGTTGTAGTAGGATCATTAATCATCTGTTGCAAATAAGTTAAAACCCTACCACCAGTTACCATTCCACTTCCAGCAATTATTATTTTAGATCTCTGATTATCAATAGTTTCCCATGTTTCTCTATAAGATTCAATAATATTTATATGGTTACACATTGCTTCGTATTCATTCATGGGTAGTTTATGCCATTGTGGATATCGTTTAAAAACCTCCAAAACATTATTTCCCATTGGGCTATCAACAAAAATTGGTATGTTTGGTATTGTATTTTTCTTATACAGTTTCCATAAAACATACATTAACATTTGCAAACGCTCCACAGCGAAACTAGGAATGATTAAATTTCCTTTATTTTGAATTGTTTCTTTAATGAGTTTTGATAGAATTTCTTCGATGTTTTCTTTTGGATGCAATTTATGACCGTAGGTACTTTCTAAAAAAAGGTAATCAGCCCACTCAGGTTTTTTTGGGGGGTCTAACAAATAATCATTCACTCTTCCTACATCTCCAGAAAACACAAATATTTTTTCATTTATATCTAATTCTATGAAAGTTGCCCCTATGATATGTCCGTTATATTGAAACCTATATGAGATTTTATCTGAAAAAGAAACCCATTCTCCTTCCGCTACAGATTCAAATAAGGTTATTGTTTTTTCAGCCTCAGTAATTGTATAAAAAGGAAGTACAGGATTGTGTTTACTATAGTTTTCTTTGGCTGCTTTTTGCGCTTCTTCTTCGTAAATTTTAGCACTATCGTTTAATATAATTTTTGCAATGGCCAACGTTGGGGCAGTTCCTATAATTCTCCCTCTAAACCCTTGCTTATATAAACGAGGTAAAAAACCTACATGATCTAGATGTCCGTGAGTTAGCAATACAACATCTATTTTCTTTACATCTACAGGAAGCGCTACCCAATTTAACTCTCTAAGTTCTTTGAGTCCTTGGAACATACCACAATCAATCAAAATTTTCTTACCGTATGCTTCGAGCAAAAACTTTGAGCCTGTAACGGTACCAGCCGCTCCTAAAAAATGAACTTTAGCAAAAGTTAGCATATCTCCTTCGTTTTAAACACTACATAATTGCTGTATTTCTAATAGAATTCTACTTTTTCTCGTATCTGAAACACCTAAATGATCTAGGTAAAAGCTATCTTTTATCAATTCTCTGCACAGCACTACATCTCTATTTAACAAAAACTGCTTTTCTCTTTTAGTTAATAGTGTAGAAACTGTAATTGGATATAGCCCTAACCTATCAATTATATCTTTTAGGCTATTCTTTTTCGGATAATCCCAACTTAGTAAATACAATCCTGCACAATTACCATATTGGCTAGCATCTTCTGTAAATCGTGTATTCGTTACCACCCAACCTTGAGTTAGCGTTGTTTGGTGCTTATTAAAGGCATTCCAATGTTTTTTCACATCTCGATAACGGGAATGGATATACAACGGAATTTTAACATTACACACAAGTCCTTGCTCACTGTGAAACTTACATTCCACAACCGTAGTTTCGTTGTTTTTATGAGCCAACACATCTATTTCGTGCTCTACGCATTCTCCTTGTAATACTTCTCCTACTTTCACCTGGTATCCAGAATATTTTAAAATGGCCGCCACAAAATGTTCAAAAGGAAAACCTGTTGGTCCTAACTCATATATTGCTTTTTTTAATTTGTACTTTGAAGCAAATACCTTCTTTTTTTTCTTGAGTAAAGCAAAAGCTCTATTGTAAATTTCTTTAGTGGTAATTCCCTGATACAACTCATCTTGAACTATTTCTATAATCTCCGACACTAAGGAATCATCAGCTCCGGTTCTTTTAAGCGAGTTTTTTAATTTAGCTAACGAGAACAGGGCTACTTCTCCAGAAGCTTTTACTATTGTTATTTTATTTGGACTATTTTCCATTATTAAAAAATTCTCTAACCAAAGCCTTCACCTGGTTATCTGTCATACTGTCAACTCTTTGCACTTTTTTAACCCTCGCATTTAATTCTTTATGAGAATCCTCAAGTTTTTTCTTAAACTTCTCAAAAGTTTCAGCAGGACCAAAAATAGCTAATGAGTCAGCGCTGTTAACTTCCTCTGCAAGTTCATTGAAATACCTTTTTGTTTGATGTTTTTCTCTTTCCAAATACTTACTATCTTGAACTACATCTTGTGGCCCTCCTTTTAATCTAGTTCCAGAACCTCCATGAATACGAAACGTTTCTATGTTTGATGGTATCGTTTTTATGTTTTCTGTTCCATTTTCAATGGTTACAACAAGAGCTTTCTCTTTATCTAACCAAACTCCTATGTTTTTCATTGTTTTGTTTTTTTAGTTTCTTAAATCATGTAACACCAACACAGGCACCTTTAACTTATACCCTATTTCTTTTACTAATGGTTTAGAAAATATAGTATCAAAAAATGCGTGCTTTTTATTGATAAAAGCCACCATATCACTCTCTCTACTTTCTACAAAACATTTTATTGCTGTAGACACAGTTACGCAAGACAATGAATGAAATGAAAATTTTAACCCTTCAAAATAGTCACTCAACATCTCTTTGTGTTCTTTTTGATTTTCATCTATATCTCCATTATTAGTAATATGTAATACTCTTAAAGATGCATTACAAGCTCCAACTATATCTATTAAATACTCTAATTCTCTTTTTTTATAATGTGTTCTGTAACTCGTAGGAAAAACAATTTCTTTGGGTATTTGTTTCTTAGCCTTTTTTGGTACTACTAAAACTGGACAATTACGAATCTTCTCCATTACCTGTATTGCATTACTACCAAATACAGAACTACTATCATTAGTTAATCCTTTGGTAGCCATTACAACCATTTCTATATCTTTTTGCTCCACTATTTCCTCAGCTGCATCCAATAGTGATTTATTTTGTAGCGACATGTAGTCAAACGTATGAAAAGGATTTACCTCTTCTTTTGACGTTATTAATTTTGATATTTTATTCAGTCCTTCTAATGATTTTTTCTTTGGCTCATCATATCCTTTCTCTCCTGACTTAGGAGGCACTAAATCTTCTATTAAATTATATGTTGTTTTAAAAACATTTAACACGTAAAAGCTACATCTTTCAGTTCTAAAAAGCTCTAAAGCATATACGATTGCATCATATGATGCTTCAGAAAAATCGGTTAGTAGTAAAATCTTTTTTTTCATTTCTATTAAAATTCAGTTAAAAAGGAACTATACCATAAGCTTCATTCAGCAAAAACAATCCTAAGAAAAACAACAACACATATATGGCCTGTATAAACTTTAAATTGGTTTGCTTTAATAGCTTAATGGTTTGTTTAGGAAAAGTAAACAGGATAATACCTTTAATTAAAGCCAGCCAACCAAATAGAGTTACTAACAATTTAATATTTGCTTCCCATATATTATGAGCCAATACATTAAGTAAACCTATTATAATCGCAAACAATGAAAGAATAATTAAAAACCGAGCATCCTGTAAATTATCTACTATTTGTTTTACCCTTTTAGGATTAAAACTCAACACAAAGAAGAAAATAATACAATACCATCCCCAGAACTTTAGTAAAAAGACTGATATACCCATAACTTATTAATTTACACCTCACCCAAAGATACAAACATAACTCATTGATTTACATGACTTTTATCATGAATTCTGATACTCTTTTTTTTATCACTCCTGAAAAACACTTCTTTTTTCTGGGTGTTTTTTCCCCTTGTTATGATGTATAAAGTATTAAATTTACTTGCTTTAATAATTAACCTAACTATCAAAATGAAAAAAGACAAACCCTTCTTTATTTTAATGTTTATTACTGCTTTTATCTCTTCTTGTAGTATACTTAAAACAGCTCCTTATGATCAATACTCTTTTCAAAAAACTATTGAAATAAAAATAGATGCTACTCAACTTATAGATAAAGCTGAAAGCTCTTACCAAGAAAACAGTAAAGAAATTGAACAACTACAAAATGAAATTACTAAAATTGTTGAATACGAAAAATACAAACCTAATAATGAAATAACCTATAAAATGTGGTTATTATTAGCTGATCAAGACAAAAACTTACTTACTGGATTTTTGAAACGATGGAAAGAAAAGGATAAGCTTTCTCCTTTTTTTATTACAGAAGCTAAAGAACAAATAACTGAAGCTTTTAACCTGTTACTTGAGTATGAAAGCAAAAAAGAACCTGCCACCAAAAACAAATTATTAGAACTTATTTTTAAAAACTAACTCGCTATGGATTTTGATAAAATATTACAAGAATTAAAAAAATCATTACTTTCTTTATTTGATGATACGTTTAGTGAATTCTCACAAGAATCAAAAAAAGATATTGAACGATTCTTAAATGAATCAAAAGACAAGCTCGAAAGGTGGACTTCTTTATTAGCACAAGGCAAACTTACTGTAGAAGATTTTGAATGGCTTGTAAAAAGTCAGAAAGATTTATTCCAAATGAACGCTTTACAAGCTGCTGGTATTTCAAAAATAAGCTTGGGACATTTTAAAAACAAAGTTATAAACACTATCGTAAACACAATAAAAACTTTGATTTTTTAACCAAAACCAAAAAAAACCATAAATGCTTATCCATTCATGGTTTTTATTTTTTCTTGACGCTCTTCTACCAAAAACTTAGGGTTCTCTTGAAATTTCCCCCATAGTGATAACAGCTCTCTAAAAATAGGGATTTCAGCAACTTCATCTTTATACTGAATAATTAAATACGACAGTAAATTATAACAGGCTGTATACTCACCACATGCAATCACATTGTTTAACATATCGCTAGCTTTGTCTTTTTGCGTAAACCATAAAGTAGTACCAAACGATGCGCTTTTATTTGAATTTTTAATAATGGGCTCTCCAATCTCCCCTGTATGTTTTACAATTTCTTCCCAACCTCTCTCGTTCTCTGGTCGGGATGTTTGGTTCCCTATAGCATCCTTACACCGTAATTCATACACTGTAGAGGTAATTATTTTATTCGGAAAAGTACTGTATATAGCACTTGCATGTTGCCTCCTATCATTCTTAAGAAAAACCACACTTGCCATACGAACTAAAGATTTTGCTCTATTAAGTATGTAAAACCCTACTCTTCTTGGTGGCAAATACAATCTTTGATCTACACCTGTTTCATTTTGCATTAATTTAGATAAGGAAAAAAACAAAAAATGTATGAATACTAAAAAAGCCAATATTACCACACTTATCGTATACCAAACCATCATTTTTTGGACTCCAAAAAACACGGTAACTATTAGCATAAACAATAAGGTAAAAGCACTGGACACATAGGACACGTATTTGCTAAACCAAGAATCAGAAGCAAACTTAAAGCCCTCTCCTGGATATGGTGAAGATACATCACATAAAAAATACAAGTCATGAAGTTCGGGTTTTCCGTCGCATTGATTTTGTGCTTCAGACACAAAAACAGAAGCGCCCTGATTATCTACAATACCTCCATCCATCAATCCTATTTCCTCTAAATCATTATGTTTGGGACTAAAATCGTACGGAAAACCTATAGGTTCAAATCCTCCTGGAAATGCTGTCGAAGCTGCTATTATATCTCCTAACTTTATATCATCAATAACTCCTTTATATTTGCTATGCACTTTCCCATTTCCAAACCTTTTTTGGTTTCCTTTTATGTTTTGAAACCTAAACTGATGCGTACTATCAAAATCTGTAGCATTGAAAATTACTCTTTCTAAATGTGTTTTCCCTTCACTGATTGCATTTTGAACCTGTCCTAAAGTTGCATGATTTGTTAGTTTATTGTATTCTATGGCAAAAGCGTTAATCGGGTTCTTTCGCTTATGTTTATTCTCAGGCTGGTTCCAAATTAGAGGCCATCTTAAATGACTCAAGGCATTACTTGTTAATTCATCATTAGCTAACCACGCATAATACTCGTCAAAAAAAGCTTGAAACTCTTTTTCTTCTATTTGAGACTGCGCATATTTAACCCCGGTAATTGTTCCTCCTGATACCGTAGAAATAGCTTTTACATTTTCTAACAACCCTACTTTTTCTAATAAAGATAAGGTTCCTAAAGAAAAACAAGCGGCTCTATATCCTCCTCCAGAAAAACACAAAGCAATAGACTTAAACACTTCCACCGTTTTCATACAATTTTTATAATTTTATCTTATCCTCTTAAAGCATGTAGTCTAGCCACATATTTCCCAATCACATCAAATTCTAAATTCACTTTAGTACCTATTTTAAAGTTTTTAAAGGTTGTATGCTCGTATGTGTATGGGATGATAGCCACACTAAACTCATTTTTTTTAGAATTTACCACGGTCAAACTTACGCCATTTATTGTTATTGAACCTTTTTCAATGGTAACGTTTGAGCCATCAAAATCATACGAAAAGGTAAAAACAGTACTCCCATCGGCATCTTCAATGTTTTTACAAACTCCTGTTCCATCTACATGTCCCTGTACAATATGCCCATCTAACCGAGCCCCTAACTTCATAGCTCTTTCAAGATTTACCTCATCTCCAAGCTGTAAATTACCTGTATTTGTTTTATCGAGCGTTTCTTTAATTGCTGTAACTGTATATTCATCTTTGTCAATTGCTACAACTGTTAAACAAACCCCGTTGTGTGCTACACTTTGATCTATCTTTAACTCATTTGTTATGCTACTTTTTATCGTGAGGTGTAAATTTTCTTTTTCACGCTCAATACCTTTAACAATTCCAAGAGTTTCTATTATTCCGGTAAACATTCTATAAAAATTTAGTTACTTTTGTTAGCATCAAAAATACAACTTTACCTACGAAAGTAAACTATGGATAAAGCAAACAAAATTATTGTCGGAATTTCGGTTGGAGACATCAACGGAATTGGTATCGAAATTATTTTAAAAACATTTGAAGACAAACGAATGCTTGATTTTTGCACTCCAGTTTTATTCGCTTCCAACAAACTAATTTCATATCATAAAAAGGCTTTAAGACTTCATACCAATATTCATGGAATTACTTCTTTGGACAAACTTGTGCACGGTAAGGTTAATTTATTAAACAGCTGGAAAGAAGAGGTTAAAATAGACTTAGGTACAATCACCGAAGAAGGAGGTAAATTTGCCTTAAAATCGTTACAAGCAGCTGTTGATGCTTTAAAAAAGAACCAAACAGACCTTCTTGTTACCGCTCCTATTAACAAAGAGAATATTCAGTCTGAAGAATTTAAGTTCCCTGGTCATACAGAGTACTTAGAAAAAAATTTAGACGGAAAAAGCTTAATGATTTTAATGACAGATGAGTTACGTATTGGTTTAATAACTGGCCATATACCTGTTTCTAAAGTTTCAGAAACAATTACACCCGAACTTATCAAAGCAAAAGTGGACATCATGTACAATTCTTTAAAACAAGATTTCAACATTAGTAAACCTAAAATTGCAGTATTAGGCTTGAATCCACACTGTGGTGATAATGGAATAATTGGTACTGAAGACGACGAAATTATTCGTCCAACTATTACAGAAATTAAAGAAACTGGAAAATTAGTTTTTGGTCCGTATGCAGCCGATGGTTTCTTCGGTTCTAAAACTTACGAGCAATTTGACGGAGTTTTAGCCATGTATCACGACCAAGGTTTGGCTCCTTTTAAAGCTTTATCGTTTGGAAATGGTGTAAATTTTACCGCAGGTTTAAACAAAGTAAGAACCTCTCCTGATCATGGAACTGGATTTGATATTGCTGGTAAAAACAATGCTAATCCTACATCTTTTAAAGAAGCCTTATTTACCTCATTACAAATATTTAAGAACAGAAAAGAGTATCAAGAACTTACAAAAAACGCATTAAAAGCAAAATAGTTCATTTTTTTTACTCAAAACATAAAAGTAAAAACATTTTTTATATCTTTGCACGCTCAAATTGATAGTTGTAGATGAAAGACTTAAAACAATTCAACATACCTTTTGTAGGTTTAAAAGAAGGAAGTCATTTGTTTGAATATCAAATTGACAAAACGTTCTTTGAAGCATTTCAGTTTGACGAGTTTAACAATTCAAACATAAAAGCTGATATTACATTTATTAAAAAAAGCACGTTATTAGAACTTGCTTTTAACATAAGTGGAACAGTGAATGTTCCTTGTGATATTACTAATGAGTTATTTGATTTACCTGTTAATGGTACTTTAAATTTGGTTGTTAAGTTTGGACCTGAGTTTAATGATGAACACGATGAAATTTTGATACTTCCGCATGAAGCTTATCAAGTAAATGTGTCTCAATATATATATGAGTTAATAGTGTTATCAGTACCGAGCAAAAGAGTACATCCAAATGTTATTGATGGTACTATGCAATCGGATGCTTTAAGAAAATTAGAAGAATTAAGAATAAACGAAGAAAAACCTGTTGAGGAAGAATCAACAGACCCTAGATGGGATAAATTAAAGGATTTACTAACAGATAAATAAGACATAAAATGGCACATCCAAAGAGAAAAATATCTAAAACTAGAAGAGATAAAAGAAGAACTCACTATAAAGCTTCTGTACCTCAAATAGCTGTTGATCCTACAACTGGAGAAGCTCATTTATACCACAGAGCTCACTGGCATGAAGGAAAATTGTATTACAGAGGGCAAGTAGTATTAGAAAGTGCTGCTGCTGAGGCTTAAAAACTAGTTTAAAAAATTAAAAAACCCTCTACTTTGAGGGTTTTTTTATGTTTTTACATCAAAAAATCCTCTTTTTGATGTTTTTTTCTACAAAAAAGTGAAATAATTTTCATTACTTTGAAAACTCGTTTTACTACAAAACAAACAACTATGACTAAAATAACTGCAGCTATAACAGCGGTAGGAAAATATATTCCAGAACATGCGCTAACTAATAAGGAGCTAGAAACAATGGTAGACACCAATGACGAGTGGATTACTAGCAGAACAGGAATTAAAGAAAGAAGAATTTTAAAAGGTGAAGGCCTTGGAACTTCTTTCATGGCAATAAAAGCAGCAGAAGATTTACTTCAAAAATCAAATACAAACCCTGAAGATATCGACATGGTTATTGTAGCAACAGCTACTCCAGATATGCCTGTAGCTTCAACGGCAGCTTATACAGCTTCTAAAATAGGAGCCGTGAACGCTTTTTCTTATGATTTGCAAGCAGCTTGTTCAAGTTTTTTATACGGGATGTCTACTGCTTCAAGCTATATTGAAAGCGGTAGATACAAAAAAGTTTTGTTAATTGGTGCCGATAAAATGTCATCAATTATTGATTATAGTGATAGAGCTACTTGCATCATCTTTGGTGATGGGGCTGGCGCTGTTTTATTTGAACCTAATAACGACGGTTTAGGGTTACAAGATGAATATTTAAGAAGCGACGGAATTGGTCGTGAATTCTTAAAAATTGATGCAGGTGGATCAATTTTACCAGCATCAGAAGACACCGTTAAAAACAAACAACACTTCGTTCATCAAGAAGGAAGAACTGTGTTTAAATTTGCTGTTTCGAACATGGCAGATGTTTCTGAGAAAATGTTAACCAGAAACAATTTAACAAAAGATGATATTCAGTGGTTAGTTCCACACCAGGCAAATAAAAGAATCATTGAAGCTACTGCCAATAGAGTTGGCTTAGAAGATGATAAAGTGATGATGAACATTCATAAGTACGGAAACACAACTTCTGCTACTTTACCTTTGTTACTTGCAGACTATGAAAAAGAGTTGAAAAAAGGAGATAATTTAATTTTTGCCGCATTTGGTGGAGGCTTCACATGGGGAGCTATCTACTTAAAATGGGCCTATAACTCATAACTAAACAACTAAAATTTAGGAAAATGGACATTAAAGAAATTCAAAGTCTTATAAAGTTTGTAGCTAAGTCAGGTGCAAGTGAAGTAAAGCTAGAAATGGAAGATATCAAAATCACCATTAAAACTGGAAGTGACACTCCTGAAACTACTATCATACAAGCTCCTGCTCCAGCAGCGGCTCCACAAATGATAGCTCCTGCCCCAGTTGCACAACCAGCTTCTCCAGCCGCAGCCCCAGTAGCAGCTGAAGCTACAGACGACTCAAAATACGTAACTATAAAATCACCTATCATTGGTACTTTCTACAGAAAACCTTCTCCAGACAAGCCAAACTTTGCTGAAGTAGGAACAGAAGTAAAAGTTGGAGATACTGTTTGTATCATTGAAGCAATGAAGTTATTTAACGAAATTGAATCAGAAGTATCTGGTAAAATTGTTAAAGTATTAGTGGATGATTCTTCTCCTGTAGAATTTGATCAACCATTATTTTTAGTAGACCCATCATAATTTTTGGTTTAGAAGTTTTAAGTTTAGAAGTTTAGCGTAGCTAAACTCTTAAACAACTAAACCTAATAAACTCATAAACTAAAAGACATGTTTAAAAAGATATTAATTGCCAATAGAGGCGAAATCGCGCTACGTGTAATTAGAACCTGTAAAGAGATGGGGATTAAAACAGTAGCTGTTTATTCAAAAGCAGATGCTGAAAGTTTACACGTACGTTTTGCTGATGAAGCAGTGTGTATTGGACCTGCACCAAGTAGCGAATCTTATTTAAAAATGGATCGTATCATAGCAGCTGCAGAGATTACAAACGCTGATGGAATTCACCCAGGATATGGATTCTTAGCTGAAAACGCTAAATTCTCAAGATTATGTGAAGAGCACGAAATTAAGTTTATCGGAGCTTCTCCAGAGATGATTGATAGAATGGGAGACAAAGCAAATGCTAAAGCTACCATGAAAGCTGCTGGAGTACCCTGTGTACCAGGTAGCGACGGTGTAATTACCACTTTTGAAGAATGTGAAAAAGTTGCCGTAGAAACAGGATATCCTGTAATGTTAAAAGCATCTGCCGGTGGTGGAGGTAAAGGTATGCGTGCTGTTTGGAAAGCAGAGGATTTAAAAGATGCTTGGGATTCTGCAAGACAAGAATCGAAAGCTGCTTTTGGAAACGACGATATGTATATGGAGAAGTTAATCGAAGAACCTCGCCATATTGAAATCCAAGTAGTAGGTGATGCTTATGGTAAAGCTTGTCACTTATCTGAAAGAGATTGTTCAGTTCAACGTCGTCACCAAAAATTAACTGAGGAAACTCCTTCTCCATTCATGACAGAAGAATTACGTGATGCTATGGGAGCTGCTGCTGTTAAAGCTGCTGAATTCATTAAGTATGAAGGTGCTGGTACAGTTGAATTCTTAGTAGACAAACACCGTAACTTCTACTTTATGGAGATGAATACACGTATTCAAGTAGAACACCCAATTACTGAAGAGGTTGTAGACTACGATTTAATCCGTGAGCAAATTTTAGTTGCAGCTGGTGTGCCAATTTCAGGTAAAAACTACAAGCCACAATTACACTCAATTGAATGTAGAATTAATGCAGAAGATCCTTATAACGGATTTAGACCTGCTCCAGGAAAAATAACCTCTTATCATGCGCCAGGGGGGCATGGTGTTCGTATCGATACTCACGTATATGCCGGGTATATGATTCCACCAAACTACGACTCAATGATTTCTAAGTTAATTGTTACTGCTCAAACTCGTGAAGAAGCGATTAACAAAATGAAACGCGCATTAGATGAGTATGTTATTGAAGGTGTAAAAACAACTATTCCTTTCCACAGACAATTAATGGATCATCCAGATTATGTAGCGGGTAATTACACTACTAAGTTTATGGAAGATTTTGAAATGGAATCATAACATATTTCAACATAAAATAAAAAAATCAGTGAGTAACTTCACTGATTTTTTTATTTCATAAATTCGCATAATGAATTTTTTATACAATTTACTTCTTACCATAGTATCTATCTTACTTCCAATTGTAGCTTTATTCAACAAAAAAATAAGGCTGTTTTATGAAGGGAGAAAAGAAACTTTTTCTAAACTCAACAATATTTCCAAAACCGATAACGTAATTTGGTTTCACGCTGCTTCTTTAGGGGAATTTGAACAAGGCAGACCTATTATTGAAGAATTAAAACAGCACTATTCAGATTATAAAATTGTAGTTACATTTTTCTCTCCTTCAGGTTATGAAGTAAGAAAAAATTATCCATTAGCTGATGTCGTTTGCTATTTACCTTTAGATACAAAATCGAACGTTAAAAAATTTATCAAACTGGTGCATCCTGACATCGCTATTATGATTAAGTATGAGTTTTGGCCTAACCTCCTTTCTGAATTAAAAAAGCATGATGTTCCAACAATTTTAATTTCGGGTATTTTTAGAAAAAAACAATCCTTTTTTAAATGGTATGGAGGTTTTATGCGTAAAAGACTAACTGCTTTTAAGCACTTTTTTGTACAAAACAAAACGTCTAAAGACCTATTAAATTCTATTAATTTTAACAACGTAACCATTGCTGGTGACACGCGATTTGACCGCGTATACACTATTTTACAACAAGACAACTCTTTAAGTTTTATTTCAGAATTTAAAAACAATCAATATACTGTTGTTGCAGGAAGCACTTGGAAAGAAGACGAAGAACTTATTGTAGATTATATAAATAATCATGCTTCCGATGATGAAAAATTTATCATTGCCCCACATAATATCAACCAAAAACAGGTTAAAGAACTACAGAGCTTAATCAATAAGAAAACGATTCTTTATTCAGAAAAAGAAGGAAAACTACTATCCCATTATCAAGTTTTTATCATTGATACTATTGGCTTACTCACCAAAATATATTCATACGCAGATGTTGCCTATGTAGGCGGTGGTTTAGCGACAGGTTTGCACAATATTTTAGAACCTGCTACATATGGCATTCCCGTTATTTTTGGGGCTAATAAATACAGTAAATTTAAAGAAGCTGTTGACTTACTTAAATTAGGCGGTGCAAAAATCGTTGTAAATACTAACGAATTTTCTAGTAATTTTGCTTTATTAAAATCAGGCAAAAAACTTAGAGAGCAAATGGGAAGTGTTACCCACAATTATATTTCAAAAAATATAGGGGCAACAAAAACCATTATCACTTATTTAAAAAACGTATTATAATGGATTTTATATTACAACCTTGGCCTTGGTATGTATCTGGGCCTCTTATTGCAATGGTGCTTTTCTTGTTTTTTTACTTCGGAAAAAACTTTGGAGTATCAACCAACTTAGAAACCATGTGTACCATGGCAGGTGCTGGTAAAATATCAGACTATTTTAAAAAAGACTGGAAAGAGCGTGACTGGGCCATTATCTTTTTAGCTGGTTTGGTAATTGGAGGATATATAGCTATTAACTATTTATCTGCAACACCTGGAGTAGATGTAAATCCAACAACTGTTAGTGAATTAACAGATTTGGGGTTTGCTGACGCAGGAAAAACGTATGTGCCAAACGAAATTTTCAGTGTAGAAAATATGTTGACCTTGAAAGGTTTTTCAATTTTATTAATTGCAGGAGTTTTAATTGGTTTTGGAACCCGTTATGCTGACGGTTGTACTTCTGGGCATGCTATTACAGGGTTAAGCAGTTTTCAATTACCCTCTTTAATTGCTGTAATTGGTTTTTTTATTGGTGGTTTAATTATGATTTGGGTACTATTCCCTTTAATATTTGGTTAAGATGAAGAAGTTAAAATTTTTAGTTATTGGAATAGTTTTCGGAATTATTTTATCTAAATCTGAAGCGGTTTCTTGGTATCGAATTTATGAAATGTTCAAATTCCAATCATTTCATATGTATGGCATTATTGGTTCTGCCGTAGCCCTCTCTGCAGTATTTATGTACTTCTTTAAAACTGGAAAAATTAAAGATTACTTAGGAAACCAAATTAATATTAAAGAAAAGAAAAAAGGCTTTATTAGAACTTTAGTTGGCGGTACCATCTTCGGATTAGGTTGGGCATTAGCAGGCGCATGCCCTGCCCCTATTTTTGTTTTAATTGGACAAGGAGTACTACCAATGCTTATTGTACTTTTTGGTGCACTTATAGGAGCTTTTATGTATGGGTTATTGAGTAAGAAGTTACCAAATTAAGTCCTTTTTAAGCACGTATAACTAACTTTACATTTCTCAAGTTCTCCTGTTAGTACTTAAGCAGATTATTGTATGCTTTTTTGCCAATTCTCACTATCCTTACCACTTACCAACAGATAACTTATTGTGTTTCAGTTTTTTTATTTCAAAAATATAATGTAATTTGCAATCGATAAAAGAAAGATTTAATAATTGCTATTTTAATTACTATTATATTTTATGAAAAAAACTATGTTAAGCATTGTAATGATGCTGTTTTGTGTATGGGGATATGCACAAGACTTACCTACAATTATTCCACCTTCACCTGAAGCTTCTTCTTTGGCTAAGTTTACAGAAGTTCCCATTAGTCATTACACTGGTCTTCCTAATATAAATATTCCAATAACTTCATTTCAAGTTGATGGTAAAGAATTTCCTATAAGAATAAATTATCATGCTAGAGGAATTAAAGTAGAAGAAATATCTTCAAGAATAGGTATAGGCTGGGCATTGAGTGCTGGAGGTCAAATAAGTAGACAGGTTAGACATATACCTGATGATGGTGGTCTCAATCAAATTGGTATGCTTTCAACAGGTAATATGCTATCTTCCTCATTAGCGAACAATGCTTTTTTCAATAACGAAGAAACTAGAACAAATTATGAGGTTACTTTAACAGCATTAGTTCAACACGATAGAGAGCCAGATAAGTTTATGCTGCAAGCTGGAGATTTATCTACTAATTTTATTATAGATTACCATAGTAAGAAACCTCTCAATCAAAAATTTGATGACATAAAAACAGAAGTATTAATTGGTGATAGTGATAGCCCAAACGTTACCAATAAAATAATAGGTTTTATAACTAAAGATAAAGATGGTTTTACATATTATTTTGGAACATCTAAAGATCAGCAAAGAAATGCCAGAGATTATGATCAGGTAATAAAAACATACTCAATTAATAAAAATGGATATGACGAACAAGCTCATCCAGTTTCTCCTACTTTTAACACTTGGCATTTAATGGATATAGAAGGACCTAACGGGGATATTACTAGCTTTCATTATTCTTTAGAAGATACCAATTACTTAAGAAGGTCTTATGATGGCCATTCACTAGGTGAAAGAGTGAGTTTTGCCTCAGAAATAAGAAACTATCAGTTTCAGTTAGACTCAATTATTCACAATAGAGGTAAAATAGAGTTTATAAAATCGGTCAATGAAAGAGAAGATTTAAAATTAGGACATTCATTAGAAAGAATAAATATAAAAGACACAAAAGACACTTTCATCAAAGCGTTTAATTTTTATCAGAGTTTTGAAAGCACACAAGCCAATACGACAGATTATACTAATTATACTCTTAAAAACCTAGATATTAGTGCTTCAAAAAAAATGTTTTTAGATTCTGTGGTAACAGTAGGTAAAAACAATAAAGTTATGCCAGCTACAATTTTTAGCTATTACAATAAGATACTACCTAATAGATTTTCAAATGCTCAAGATTATTGGGGCTATTATAATAAAGCTACAAATGGGCAATATTTATCATTACTTAACTATTATTATTATATAAATCCACAGGGGTTTTTAGAAAAATATCCTTATACAAATGCTACAGTAGATAGAACTGTAGATACTATAGCTTCTATGAGTGGAATATTGACTAAAATTAAATACCCTACTGGTGGTAGCGCAAAATTCACCTATGAACATAATAAAGGAATAATAGGCTCTGAAATGAATGTTATAGATTTACCAGATATCAACCCTAAAACTCCAACTCTTTCAAAAGGAATCTCATTTCTTGAACAAGAGTTGTATGATGGAGATAAATATATTAGTGAATCTTTTTTAGTTGGAGAAGTAAATGGGAAAGTAAGGTTTAATGTTAGTTTACCAAATAATTATAATGGAACTGGTGAGGTAACTGATCAAAATTTAGCATGTGCAAATCCAATCCAAAGCGACTGTAGATTTAATATTACATTGAAAGGTTTAAATGGTGCCCCTAGCTACCATTATATTTTTGCAGGAGTAACAGAGTTCGAAGTAGAACCTGGGCAATATCAAATTATTTTTGACCCTTTAGATTCTTCTTGGTCCCCCTTACCTCCGGCAGAAGGAGAACTTCCTACAAATATATTTAGTGCAAGTATGTCTTGGGTAGAGATAGTAAATGATAATAATACACTCTTTGCAGCTGGAAAGCGTATAAAGAAAATAGAACACTATGACGCTAATCAAAATTTATCTTCTTTTAAAGAGTATGAATATACATATCCAGATGGAACAAATTCTGGAGTAATCTTATCCCTATCAGCTTTTAGTTCTATTAGACGACTAAATACTTACACATCTGATGGTAGTCAATTACAAGCTATAACTGTATTAGAGCCTCATGGTTCCATTCCTGGGAGTCCGTTAACTACCTATCAAGGAAATAGTATAGGTTATTCTTCTGTTAAAGAGTATTTTGGTGACAAAAACAACAACGTTGGTAAAATAGAATATTCGTTTACCAACTTTAAAGATAGTGGTTTAGACTTGAGTTATGATGACTATGAAAGTTCAGAATCTTATATGACTTTTCCGTACCACCTTCCTAATGATTTTGAATGGTTAAGAGGACTTCCTCAAGTAACTAACTATTACAAAAAAAACAATAATGGTTCCTTTACTAAAATCAAATCAACATCTAATACTTATAAGTACGGAAATCAAAATCTTTCACAGGGGTACCCTACAATATTTGCTCCTAGAACAAAACGTCTTGATATATCTGAAAACATGCAAGATACTGACAAAACATATTATAAAGATAATTATCTATATAGACTACCTCTTGTACATCTTTACATAGCTCAAGATGAAACACCACAAGGGTGGGATAATGAACATACCGAATATAAAACTTTCCATTTAACAGGCGGTATAGTAGATTTAGTTAGTAAAACAGAAACTAATTTTCTCTATCCAGAAAATTTAGCAACAACTACTTATTATTACTATAACCATAATAAACATCATCAATTAGCATCTACAGAGACAATTAATAGCAAAGGAGAAGTTTTAAAGACAAAAAACTACTACACTCCCGATGTAACTAGCATAAACTCTTTAGGTCATGATGATTTAACTCCTACTGAAAAGGCAGCTATAGATCAATTAAAACTACAAAACAGAATAGCAGTACCTATTCAAGTAGAGACTTTTAAAGATAATCTATTATATTCAACTCAACGTACAAATTATAACAACTTCAACGGTTTTTACTTGCCCGAAATAATCCAAACTGCTAAAGATTCACAAAGTTTGGAAGACAGAATTATATATCATACGTACAATGATAAAGGAAACCCTAGAGAAGTCAGTAAAAAAGATGGTACAAAAATCTATTATCTATGGGGCTATCAACAAACGCAGCCAATCGCTAAAATAGAAAACTATACCGATACCGAGTTAGCCAACATTCAAAGTTTGATTGATGCAGCCGTATCTGCTTCTAATAATGATACAGATACCGTTTCTGAAAACAATTTAAGAACAGCTTTAAACAATATTAGAAACAATGCTAATATGGTAAACAGTCAAGTAACCACTTTTACCTATGATCCATTAGTTGGAGTTACCAGTATCACCGATCCAAGAGGACAAACTATATCCTATGAATATGATGATTTTAACCGATTAAAATTCATAAAAGATGCCGACGGGAATCTTTTAAAAGAACATAAATACCATTATAAAAACTAATTCTTGCTATGAAAAAAATTGTATTATTAATCATTGTATCTCTTTGTTTTACTGAGATTCTTTTTTCTCAAATAATGCCAGATCCTGATTTTCCTGGAGATGATATTACTTGGTATCGTGATTTAGATGGTGATGGCTTTGGAAACCCTAGATCTTCCATCCAAAGTTCAACACAACCTAATGGTTATGTGTTTAATGGATTAGATTGTGATGATACTAATGCCAGTATAGGTCAAGAAAAATTCTGGTATAGAGACAGCGATGGAGATGGATATGGTACCTCATCAAATAAAGTACTAGCTTGTACAGCTCCTTCTGGCTATGTAAACAATGCTAGTGATTGTAACGATTCAAATGCTAGTCTTCCTAAATATTGGTATATAGATGCCGATGAAGATGGATATGGAACTGGTGTCGGAATATTAGGTTGTAGCGAGCCAACACTTACCAGTCCTAATGGACCAGTAGCCCATTCAAATACAAATGGTGATTGTAATGATGACAACCCTAATATTAAACCTGGAGCTCTTGAAATATGTGATGGAATTGACAACGATTGTGATGGACAAATAGATGAAGCACCTAAACCAGCCACTCCATCAACACCAACAATTACTAAAAACTGTGGTAGTACAGTGCTTACAAGAGGGACTCCTCCTAGTGGAATTACTTGGTATTGGCAAAGTAGTAGTTCTGGAACCAGTACCGCTAATACGAGTTCTAGTATAACCAGAACAAGTGGAACGGTTTATTATCTAAGAGCTAGAAACAACACTACAGGCTGTTGGAGTAACGCAAGAAGTGTGAGTTATAGTATCAATACAGTACCAAGTACTCCAAGTACACCTACCGTTACTAAAAATTGTGGAAATACAGTGTTAACAAGAGGGACTCCTCCTAGTGGAATTACATGGTATTGGCAAAGCAGTAGCTCTGGAACCAGCACCTCTAATTCAAGTACGAGTATTACCAGAACTAGTGGAACGGTTTATTATCTAAGAGCAAGAAATAATACCTCAGGATGTTGGAGTAGCGCAAGAAGTGTAAGTTATAGTATCAATACGGTACCAAGTACTCCAAGTACACCTACAATTACTAAAAATTGTGGTAATACAGTGTTAACAAGAGGTACTCCTCCTAGTGGAATTACATGGTATTGGCAAAGTAGTAGCTCTGGAACCAGCACCTCTAATTCAAGTACGAGTATTACCAGAACTAGTGGAACGGTTTATTATCTAAGAGC
>NZ_JBLWTZ010000035.1:0-19853 GCF_048269885.1 Tenacibaculum sp.
TTTAGAGAAGAAGAACAAAAGAACATCAAAGCTGCTGCTGCTAAAGCTCAAGAAGTAGAAAAAACTACTTTAGGAGATATCGGTGGATTAGCTGAGTTAAAGAAGAAAATGGAAGGAAAATAATCCTTACAATTTCTTAAAAATTATAAACCGTTAAGCTTGTAAAGCTTAGCGGTTTTTTTAGTTCCTTATGTAACAAATGTTACAGTTAAAGCTCTTCCTTTATAAAGGATACTTTCTTAAATAGCTTTATATTTGCGCATCAATAAAAAATGAATATGACACTTATTAAATCGATATCAGGTATTAGAGGTACCATAGGCGGAAATACAGGTGATAATTTAACTCCAATAGATGCTGTAAAATTTGCAGCAGCATATGGAACTTTTATAAAAAAGAAAAACTCCGAAAAAGAAAAAATTACCATTGTAATTGGTAGAGATGCTCGTATATCGGGTAAAATGATTAGTAACTTGGTAGCTAACACTTTAGTTGGTTTAGGAATAGATGTAATCGATTTAGGCTTATCAACCACACCAACTGTTGAAGTAGCTGTTCCTCTTGAAAAAGCCGAGGGAGGTATTATTTTAACCGCATCGCACAACCCAAAGCAATGGAATGCTTTAAAACTCTTAAATGAAAAAGGAGAGTTTTTAAATGGTGAAGATGGAGCTGAAATCTTAAAAATTGCTGAAAACGATGCGACTATACAGTTTGCTGAAGTTGATGATTTAGGAACGTACAAGAAAAAGAAAGATTATATAAAAAAGCATATTAAAGAAGTTTTAAAACTAGACTTAGTTGATGCTGAGGCCATTAAAAAAGCTAATTTTAAAGTAGTAGTAGATGGAGTAAACTCTACTGGAGGAATTGCTATTCCTGCTTTATTAGAAGCATTGGACGTAAAGTGTGTAGAATTATATTGTGAACCAAACGGACATTTTCCACACAATCCCGAACCTTTAAAAGAACACTTAACCGATATTTCTGAATTAGTAGTGAAAGAAAGTGCGGATTTAGGTATTGTAGTTGATCCTGATGTAGATCGTTTAGCGCTAATATCTGAAGACGGTTCTATGTTTGGAGAAGAATACACTTTAGTAGCTTGTGCAGATTATGTTTTAGGTCAATTAGGAGGTGGTAACACTGTTTCTAACCTGTCATCTTCAAGAGCCTTACGTGATGTTACTGAAAAGCACGGAGGAACTTATACTGCAAGTGCAGTAGGAGAGGTGAACGTTGTTCAAATGATGAAAGATACCAATACAGTAATTGGAGGAGAAGGTAATGGAGGAATTATCTATCCAGAATCTCACTATGGACGTGATTCGTTAGTAGGTGTGGCACTGTTCTTATCACATTTAGCACACAAAAAAATGTCTTGTAAAGAATTAAGAGATTCATACCCAGGCTACTTTATGAGTAAAAATAAAATCCAATTAACACCACAAATTGATGTTGATACGATTTTAGAAACCATGGCTACCAACTACAAAAATGAACAGGTAAATACCATTGATGGTGTAAAAATTGATTTTGCTGAGGAATGGGTACACTTGCGTAAATCGAATACTGAGCCAATCATCAGAATTTATACTGAAAGCACTAGTCAAGACAATGCAGATGCTTTAGCTAAAAGATTTATCACTGAAATACAACAAATAATACAATAGTTCTTTGAAATTAAAAATAGTAAGTTTATTAATGCTGATTGCTTCAGCATCGATAATAGCACAGGAGAAAAACGAAGAAATCGTTCAAAAGAAAAAAGTAACTAACAAAGGAAAGTTCTTCGTTTATTGGGGATGGAATTGGGCTAGTTATTCTAATTCAGATATTCGTTTTAAAGGAGCAAATTACGACTTTACATTACAAAATGTAAAAGCACAAGACAGACAAACAAAGTTTTCTTTTAATGATTATTTCAATCCGGGGAGAGTAACTATTCCGCAAACGAACTATCGAATAGGATATTTCTTTAAGGAAAACTATACTGTTTCTATTGGGGTAGACCATATGAAATATGTAATGATAGCGAATCAAGATGTGAAAATCAATGGAAACATCAATATAGGAAATGCGAAATACGATGGAACATATACTAATGAAACCATTAATTTAGCAGGTGATTTTTTACGTTTTGAGCATACTGATGGATTGAACTATCTAAATATGGAAGTAAAGCGTTTTGACGATGTAAGCCATTGGTTTGGATTAAATTTAGAAAACTTACAAATCAATTTAACAGAAGGAGTGGGGTTAGGTATTTTGTATCCTAGAACTAATACAACCTTATTAGGTATGGAACGCCACGACGATTTTCATTTATCAGGATACGGAGCTTCTATTGGCGGTGGTTTAAATATTACATTCTTAAAACACTTTTTTGTACAAGCAGATTTAAAAGGTGGATATATTTATATGCCAGATGTTAGAACGACTAAAAGTTCAATAGACTCTGCCTCACAAAGTTTTTACTTTTTTGAGAACACCATTTTAATAGGAGGTAAATTTAGGCTTTAATAACAAAGTGTTATAAATACGTTAATATTATAACTATTTTAGGCTAACTAGTAGTATACTGCTAATTTTACGCAACATAACAAACAACTAGAAATTTCAACTATGGATTTAGAACAGTATTTTGATACGTTTAGAAAAAATATTGTAGGTATAAATCAAACTTTTCAAACACCTTATGGCGAAAAGAAAATGATTTATACAGATTGGACTGCAAGTGGAAGATTATACCAACCTATAGAAGAACGACTTTTAAATAAGTTTGGTCCCTTTGTAGCCAATACACATACAGAAACTTCAACTTCAGGAGCTGCTATGACTTTAGCATATCACGAAGCACGAAATATCATAAAACGTCACGTAAATGCATCTTCTAATGATGTGTTAATTACGGAAGGCTCTGGTATGACAGGGGTTGTTAATAAATTTCAGCGTATTTTAGGATTAAAAGTAACTGAAAATTTAAAGGAAAACACGCAAGTTCCTGATGAAAAAAGACCAATTGTCTTTGTAAGCCATATGGAGCATCACTCAAACCAAACCTCTTGGATTGAAACAATAGCAGATGTTGAAGTTGTTCCTTGTAATGACGAAGGATTAGTGTGCATAGATAAGTTTGAAGAAACAATAAAAAAGTACTTAGACAGACCTATTAAAATTGCCTCTATAGTAGCAGGATCGAACGTAACGGGAATAAAGACTGACTACCATAAAGTAGCCTCTTTAATTCATAGATATGGCGGTTTGTGTTTTGTTGATTTTGCCTGTTCTGCGCCTTATGTTGATATTGATATGCATCCAGAAAAAGAAGATGAGTATTTAGATGCTATTTTCTTTTCACCACATAAATTTTTAGGAGGACCAGGAAGTTCTGGAGTCTTGATTTTTAATAAAAAATTGTATAAAAATATGGTTCCTGACAACCCTGGAGGTGGAACCGTTAGTTATACGAATCCTTGGGGACAGCATGATTATTTTGACGATGTAGAAACACGAGAAGATGGAGGTACTCCCGCTTTTTTACAAACGATTAAAATAGCTTTATGTATTCAGGTAAAAGACCAAATGGGGACCGATAAAATAAAGGAACGTGAAGATGAAATCAATCCAATTATCTTTCACTGTTTAGAGAATTTAGAAGGCGTTAAAATATTAGCTCCAGCTCATAAAGATCGGTTGAGTATTTTTTCTTTCTACTTTGAAAAATACCATTTCAATCTTGTCGTAAAATTATTAAACGATCGCTTTGGAATTCAAACTAGAGGCGGGTGTTCATGTGCAGGAACTTATGGCCATTTCTTATTAAATGTAGATCAAATAAGATCAAATGAAATTAAGGGACAAATTTTAGAAGGTTGCAATACTGAAAAACCAGGTTGGGTACGTTTATCGGTACATCCTACAATTACAAATGAAGAAGTACAATTTATTTGTAAATCGTTACAAGCGTTAGCAGATAATATAGAAGAATGGTCTAAAGACTATACGTACGACATTGCAAAAAATGATTATGTACATAAAACTATTGAACCAATTGAAAAACAACTGGTAACCGATTGGTTTTCGTTTTAATTACGATATGACACATATAAATAGTTCTTTTTTAGAAGACCATTATTCTAAAATTAAAGAAGATTCTATATCTGGAAGATGGATTACATTAACCGATATAGAACCTTTGTATTTAGGCTTACAAAACTCGGCAATTCAAACAAAAATTATTGGAGAATCTGAAGAAGGAAGAGCCATTTACCAAGTAAAACTAGGAAACGGTAAAAAGAAAATTCTTGTTTGGAGCCAAATGCATGGAAATGAAAGCACAGGAACCAAAGCAGTATTTGATTTTTTAAATTTCATTCAGCGTTATGCCAACCATGAAATAACGAAATCTATTTTAAATAATTGTAGTATTACCATAGTTCCCATGTTAAATCCAGACGGAGCACAAGCCTATACCCGTGTCAATGCTAACAATATAGATTTAAATAGAGATGCCGTTGCGTTAAAAGCTAGAGAAAGTAAGCTTTTACGCAGTATTTTAGAAGAAGTAAACCCTGAATTTTGTTTCAACCTTCATGATCAAAGAACCATTTTTGGTGTTGAAGGAACCAAAAATCCCGCAACAATTTCTTTTTTAGCCCCCTCAGAAGAGGAAAAAAGAACAATTACTGAAGGGCGAAAAGAAACGATGAATGTAATTGTTGTTATGAACGATTTACTACAAGAAATTATACCCAATCACGTAGGGCGTTATACAGACGAATTTTATCCTACAGCCACTGGGGATAATTTTCAAAAATTAGGACATAATACCATATTAATTGAAGCGGGGCATTTTGCGAATGATTACGACAGGGAAGAGGTTAGGAAATTTAATTTTTACGCGCTATTACAGGGAATACACCACATTTCGCAGACAGAAAACTTTAAAGAGTTTGAAAAATATTTAGCTATTCCTAACAATATCAAGAACTTCTACGACGTGATTTATCGATCAAAAAATAATGAAAAAGATGTTGCTTATCAGTATGTAGAAAGTGTAGAAAATGATAAATTTGCACTCGTTTTAACAAAGGAAAAAGAAGGGGACTTATCTATGTATTTAGCCCATAAAGAATTCATAAAAATTAGTTAAAAATTCTTTTTCTTTCAAATAAAACTTATTTTTTTTAGAAAAAAACTATATTTTAGCAATATTACTTGAAGAAAACAAAAAAAATGAAGAAGTTCATACTAGATGAAATTGATCATCAAATTTTAGACATTTTAATTGAGAATGCTCGTACGCCATTTACAGACATAGCCAAAAAGCTATTAGTATCGGCTGGAACAATACATGTACGTGTAAAGAAAATGGAAGACGAAGGAATAATTCAAGGATCTACCTTAACCTTGAATTATGAAAAAATGGGATATTCGTTTATTGCTCATGTTGGAATTTTTTTAGAAAAAACATCAATGACGCAACATGTGCTCGATAACTTGCGTTTAATCCCAAACGTAACTGTAGCATACGTAACTGCAGGAAAATATAATATTTTCTGTAAGGTTCGTGCTAAAAATACGAATGATGCAAAAGACATTATTTATAGAATAGATGATATTCATGGGGTGAATAGAACGGAAACAATGATTGCCCTTGAAGAAAGCATCAATGATAAAAAACGTTTAATGCACGCTATTTTTAAAGATATTTAAAAACTATTTTTATAAAAGAATAAAAAAGGGCTGCATAAAATATGCAGCCCTTTTTATTTGATGGTTTAATGAGTTAACTTTTTCTAAGATATTAGTTTTTGGTTAGTTTATTTTAAATTTTCAAATTCTTCTTTAGAAATTTCTCCCGAGTTAATTTTTCTTAACTCTTCCATTTTAGATAAGATATACTCATGTAAGCCCGCATCAATATCGTCTGGTTTTTGTAAATCTTGACGTAATGCTCCTGGCAATACATAATTATCGTAGTAGTAAAAGAAATTATAATCAAAACTACTTACAGATAAATTATAATCTCCTAATAAGTATCCTAAACGGAAAGCTGAACGACGTTGAGCCGGAGTACCGTGATGTCCAGAACTAGTTGTGTTGTAATCACCAATAGAAGCTGCAAAATTATAGGCTGGAGCCGCTTGTGTCCAAGTAGCATTGTATCCATTCGGTTTTTTAATATAATATCCCGCAAAACCATCTGCTTCTAATTCTGTTGCTCTTGCAGTGCTTTCTCTTCTCGAAGGTAAGTTGTTTTGATATTGTAATTGGTGTCCTACCTCATGAGCTTGAACCATCGCACAAGAAATTCTTCCTCCTTGGCTTAATGCCATGTTATAAAGCTCTTCACCATAAATAATATAACCACTACCGTACGAAATAGCATTGGCAGTTCCTGAACCTTTTGCAAAGTATAAAGGTATGGTATTGATGTTAAAAACATCTGCGATTTTAACATTCTGGTTATTTAAGAAATTTGTTTCAGATTGATTTACAATAGTTGAACCAATGTAGGCGTTTTGACCCCAGTAGCTATCTATATAACTACAAACTTCATGAGAATGGGTGTCAAATAATTTAGCATTTTGATTTTCAACAGGGTTTGTGTCGTTATCACTACAGCTAACCATTAATACGGCTGCTGCTGCTAATATGAAGGGTTTTAAATTTTTCATTTTTCTTTGATTTAAATCATAATAAAAAGTTAATTCATTAAACAATCAATAACCTAAGCGTTAAAATGATAAAAATATTGCCCTTCACTTAAATAAAAATGAACTGTATTATATTGTTAATTGTTTTACCTTAAACTAATCAATTGATAATAAAGAGGTTATATGTATATTCTTTTTATAAACTCCAACCAAACTTTTCAAAAATAATTCTCCAATCTTTGGGGAAATCTGCTATCATTAACATTTTTTTAGCTGAATAGGGGTGAGTAAACTCCAGAGAATACGCATGTAAAAAAAGGTTTTCACAATTAAAATTAGCAACGAACATTGTATTGTGATTTTTATCTCCATATTTGGGATCTCCAATTAATGGGTGGCTAATTTTGTTCATGTGAATTCGCAACTGATGTAACCTTCCTGTTTTAGGAGCTAATTTTACCAAACTATACCTAGATGTATCATAGGGCTTTACAGGAATATCTACTGTAACCGTATTTATTGTGTTTACATGCGTTTCTGCATCTCTATGCACATTGGCATCTCTTCCTTTTACAGGAGAATCTATAATCTTAGCTTCAGGAGCATGACCTCTTACAACTCCATAATACGTTTTTTGTATCTCATTATTGGTAAATAGCTCTTGAAACTTGGCGACAAAACTAGTTTCTTTTGCAAGCAGTATAATTCCAGATGTTTTTCTATCAAGACGATGAATTGGATACATTTTTTGATGGAATTGCTGCTGAATTATTTGTAATAAGGAAGCTTCTTCAGCAACATTTCTAGAATGATGCGCATGGTGTACAACTACATTATTAGGTTTTGATACACAAAGCACATATTCATCTTCGTAAATAACATCTAACTTCATTATACTATTCATTTATTGGCGTTAGCTTAGTAAAATTTAATAAGACCAAAGATACGATACCACATATAAAAAAACCTATAAAAAGGGGTAGAGTAGTGGTTTTGATATAAGTACCTATAAACGTAGCAATTGGCACTGCCATAATGGTAGATACGAATCCGTTAATTGCAGCTCCAATCCCTGCTATATGTCCTACAGGTTGCATAGCCAAAGCTCTGAGGTTTCCAAATAAAAAACCAATTGAAAAAAATTGCAAGGCAAAGAATATTAGTAGTATAGCAATACTTGGATTTTCTTTTTGATAAAATAGCGTTACATAAATAATAGGAACTATTGAAAAAATTATTAGAAAGAACGACACGATTTTATGCATCCCAAACTTCATAACAAACGAGCCATTTAAAAAAGTAGCAAAGCCAACAGAAATAGACAAACCAGCAAATATGTAAGGAAATTCGTCCACCAATAAATACTGTTCTTGAAAAATTTGTTGCGAAGCACTTAAATACACCATAAATGATCCTGTAATAAAACCAGATATTAATGTAAAAATAACAGCTTGTTTGTGTTTTATAAATTCTTTTGAACCGTCTAAAAATAAACGAAAAGCAAACTTAATTCTATTTTCTTCTCGAAGTGTTTCAGGTTGACGCTTCCACAGCCAAAACATAACGATTATACCAAATATTAATTGACTGTAAAATATCGATCTCCAACCGTAAGCATCTAACATTAATTTACCTATTGCTGGAGCGACTACCGGAACTAAAATGAAAATCACGACAATAAACGACATAATTTTAGCCATATAGTTACCACTAAAGCTATCACGAACCATCGCAATGCTTATAGTTCTTGGAGCAGAAAGTCCAACACCTTGTAAGATCCTACCTAAAACCATCATTTCTAAACTAGTAGCGCTAACACAAATAAAACTAGCGATTACAAAAAGTATAAAACCGCCGTAAATAACTGGTTTTCTGCCTAAACTATCGGAAATAGGACCAGAAATTAACTGACCAAAGCCCAAACCTAAAAAAATCATGGTGACTAATAATTGACTGTCATGTGATTCTTGTTGAACACGAATACTAATACCTATTTGTTCTAAAGCGGGAAGTAATGCATCTATAGATAAAGCAACTAACGACATTAGAGAGGCCATTAAAGCAATGAACTCTAATTTTGATTGATTGTTTTTTTGCATTGGGCAAAAATACTGCCTTTATTTTAGTTAGAAGTATGGAATAAAATAAAAAAGGCTGTTTATATAACAGCCTTAAACAAACAATATCATAACTTATAAGTCTAATAAAAAGACGCTGTTAAGAATAAAATTGTAGTGAAACAAAAAAATGTAAAAAGTGAAGGGGCTCTCTTTTATTCTATAAACAGCGTCGTATACTATATACATCTTACAGTGTATAGAACAGTTATATTTAAAATAACCCTACTTTTTTTGTTAATTTTTTTTTAAATTTTTATGTTTTCTAATAAAAATATTAGTTTTTGAACTTTGTCTTTTTGTTGAATAGTTAGCCTTTTCCCTTGAAACATAAGGGTTGTATTAGGAAGGTCTCTAGTTAATCTTTCTTTTGTAGTAAAATCAATTTTTTTTAATTCCTTTTTAATTTTTTCAACATCTTCAATTTTTATAGTATATAGATGTACTCCTAATTTAGAAACATTTTTAAATCCTTGGTATAAAATTTTACCATCTTTAAATAAGTACATATCAAAAACGGGGCATTTACCTAAGCATTGAGTTTTTCCGTAGTATAAAAAAGCATTTTCTTTTTTGATGTTTTTTGAGCTTGAACATGTTACCAACATAACAGCCAACAGTAGTAAAAAAATAAATCTCATCATTTTATTTTAATAACAGTACTCTTAAAAATAAAGAACATTTTAAGAGTACTGAGTTGTTAAACTTAATGCCTTTTGCATTTTGTTTTCTGTGGATTTCCAAAAGAGTTGGCTTGTTTCCATGCTCCAGGTTTTGGTAGTTCAAAGGTAGCCGGACTTCCTTTTTTTCTAAGAGCTAGGTTTTTTCTTATATGATTTCTAAAACTAACTAGCTCCTCTCTGTGGTACATTAACAGTACTTTTTGCGCTGCTATAGTTTTTCCCTCAGGTTTTTCTTTTAATGTTGTAAAAGTGGCAAAAACTTCTGCAATATCTTCTCCTGGGTTGGTAGAAGCATATTGAGTTACGTATCGCTCTTGATACTTTTCGTAGAATTTTTCTTGACTGGCTTCATCTTCCTTGGCTTCTTGATACTCACCCCAAACGTCATTCCAATACATAGAGTATAACTCGTTGATATACGATTTTTCAAAAGCACATCCTTCACCAGGGAAGTAGTTTTTACAATTTTCTTGAGTTACCGCTGCATCTAATTGGGTATTATTTAAAGTTAGTACATGTCCAAATTCATGAATAATAGTATAAGCTAATTCACCTCCAGCATTAAAACCTCCTTCATAAGCGTAGTTAATGGCAATTCCCATTTTCCAATCAGACAAATCTCTTTTAATTTCAATAACAAAACCAGCACTTCCGGTAACTTCGCCGTTGTAAATTAAAAATTCACTCATTTTTTTTAGTTGCTCTACAGGAACAATTTTTTTAACTAAGTCCCAAATTTCTTGATGTTTGGTAATATCTTTTTGATATTCTAAGTCTTTACCCGTTACTTTATAATCCTGAATTTTACTAATTTCATCTCCCGTTACTTTGTATAAAGTAATTTCACCCTCGCTACCTGTATCAGTAGCTTCATCTGAATCAGGAGTTTCATCTGATGCTTCGGTAGGATGGAATACAACTTCTTCGTCGTTACTACACGACAGATTTACCGCAAAAATTGATACAATAATCAAAGCAGTAACAACGATTCTTTTGATATTTCTCATATTTTTAATTTTTTAATAATTGATCATTTTTTTTTCCGCGGATATATTAGTTAAACAGAAATATTAAAAATTACCCTACCAAAATATCTTTCTAAAGAAGTTGAATGCTATCATATAATACTATCAAAACTTAGTAGTGATAAGGTATGAGTGAGAAGTGAAATTTGTTTTACTTTTTCAGGTTTAAAATACTCTATTTAACATAATATTAATTATAGTACAAAAAATAAACGCTAATCAAAATACATGACGCGTTTACTACTTATAGAATCCCCTGATTTTATCTAATAATTTAAGGGGCTAAAATGTCAATGACCGTGGTTAATAATGTTACAAACATAATGAAAATTATTTGTATCGTAAAAAGTTAGTTATTCAGGAGCGCTATATTTTATCATTTTATACCAGAGAACGCACAAATATAAAGGCATTCGAAAAATGTCAAAAATTTTTTGGGGTTTCCGCTGGAGCAACCTCCCAAAAAAATTTGTGCCATTCCCCGAACACCTTAGCGTTCAGTTTGTTCTTTGATTTAAAACGAAAAAATATTTTTTTTTTTTAACAGGGAGAAGCCCACAAAAACAAACATTATGAAAAACCTAGTAATACCAACTATAGAAATCAAAACTAAATGCTACAACTACGGTAGGAATGTAAAAATACTTGTAGATACCATTGAAAAAAACATAGAATTAAGATGTGAATTATTTAATTCACCTTTATTGAAAATAATAAATCCAATAATTGAAAAACACAAAATGTTATATCATTTTTCTGTCAGTACCAACACAAAAGAAATAGTGATGTATTTATATTACACGAATGACTATTAAAAAGAAAAGAGCATCCTTTTTAGGATGCTCTTACTTTTTCATGCACAGCAATTAGCCCCCCGGCTATTAAAAAACTGTACATAGGTTATATTAACATAAATCAAAGATAGTGATTTTATTTTAAACGCTGATTTAAAGCTCTATATCTACACCTCCCGAGTTATTATAAATATCTACCCATTCACTTAATAAGGTTAAACGCAGACCCTCAAAATAATAATCTGCATACAGACCCTGAAAACCATCTAAGAGATAGTTAAAAGATACATCTATAGGAAAATATTGTATTGTTTCATCCTTTAAATGTATGTAACATGGTACACTATCAGGTGTATCATTCGAACCCCTATAAGCCTTGAATTTACCATATAAAAATTCATTTTCATTGAGCAAATCCTTGACGAAATCATCTGTCGGTGCCTTAGATTCTGGAATTAAAAAACACACTGGTTGAGCCATGAACTCCATACCATTTAATAATATCTTTTTTTTCATTTTTGTAATCGTTTTTGTAGTTGTTCATAGGTTTGGCAGTCACCACTTAATAACGAGTTTCTAGACTCTTTTAAGTGTTTACATTTGTTAATTTTTATTACAACATAAAGGGATAAAGTAACTATCAAAACAAACACTACAAAGACTACCAATACCCAAATGAACACACTAATTATCACTATTCTTTATCTTTTTTACAATCGTTATCACATTCTTTTTTCTTTGCTCTACGCCACTTTATATACTCTATAAAAGCCGTTAAAATCAACGTTATAAGTATATATATAGGATTAGAATCTTCAACGCTAAAAGTACCACCAGTTAAAAATGGAACTATAGTTAAAAGTCCTGTTTTCATTCTTTTTAATATATTTGAGGAGTTAATTTTTAAAATTTATTGTTATGAAAGGCATACTAAAGAAACTAGGAGTTGTACTATTATTATTAGCTGGGTTATACATTTACGATATAAATTCAGAAAGAAACTATAAAGCTGATATGATTTATAGCAGACTAACTGATGAAGAAAAAAGACCTCATTACTACTTAGAACAAGACATATCGTACAGAAAAAGATTTTTTCATAGTGGTTATGAAATATACTTCAAAATAAAAAACATGTCTAAATACAGCACATACAAAAACTTAAAATATAAAGTTTACTATTACTCAAAAACTGATGTTCTTATAGGAACTGAGATAATTAATATTTACGAGTATATCAAACCAAATAAAAAAATAAGAAAATCAGAATATACAACCAAGAAAATAAAGAACGTAGACAGACTTTCAATATCTTTAGTAAAGACAGAAACTACACAATAACACTTCCAAATATCGAGGGATTTAACTCTCTTAATTTCTGATATTCTGATTTAGTTAACTCATGATTTAACCAACCAAACAAGTCTATATTATAATCCGTAAAATCGCCTGTTATACCTAATATGTTATCGTAAGCCCTTTCTCCAAAAGCTTCATAGACCTTAGCAAAATCATACTTAGTTAAAGTTCGAAAAATATCAAAAATTGCCGTTTCATCAGTACCCCAATTTGACATTGAAGTATAAAGACGCTCAGCAATAGCTGACGCTTGAACATCTGATAAAGTACTTTTACTTTTATCAAAAGACTTAAAAATTACACCGTCAGAAAGAGAATCTTTCAAAGAAAAAAAAACACGATTCAGCAAAGAAGATACTAAGATAAGCACCCCTATTACTAGAAGTGCATTATCTTTTATAAATTTAGCCAACCCTTTCATTACTTACGCTTTTTAACTTTCTTGAAAATACCTACGGCAATCATAACAAAGCTTACTAAAGTTAATATCGGTTTCAGGATTATATTGATAGAGCTTCCTTTTTTTTTTAACTCATTATCTTCACTACCCTCCCAATATGCATAACCACCATCAGGTTTAGCGTCTCTTACATCAATATGGATAAAATCCTTTTCAACGTATATTCCAAAACCATTCACACCAACTGCACGCAAGCGTTGATACAATTTGTTTTTGGTTCTTAAAGCTTCTTGTAAAAGTTCAACTAAACCACTACCACTCAAATCTAGAGCAGTAGCCCAAGTGTGCTGACCATCTCCTGAACGTCCTTTTTTTTTCTCGTAACGTACACTTCTAAAGGAACTATTTACATTAATAGGCTTACCTAATGCGTCCCTCAAAATTTGAAAAGCTTGAACAACTCTAGTATCTAAGGGGATATAAGTAAATAGATTTACTTCATCTGGTAAAATAAAACTAGCCTTTCTAATTTCTCCTAACTTTAAATTTGCTGATAAAACCTTATCATCTAAATACAATGTAGAGGGAGCAGGAGCTTGTATATTATGCTTTACTACATGTTTACCGTATTTTTCCCTATACGGGTTATAAAATTGTGACATAGCTATTCAGTTTTTTGTTCAACATTAGGGGAGTTTTCCTCCCCCATTATCTCTTTCCAATCAGCTCTAAAGGCTTTTAAATGCTTAATTGCACTTTTAAACAACAATACATTTTTATACCCTTTTTCTGCATAGTCAATAGCTGTATCAACTTTTTTCCCTATGGTAAGCAAACCCTTACCTACTGAAAATATCTTTTTGAACATAGCTATTAATCTTTAGAAATATGTTTACCAAAATAACCACCATTAGATGCTGATGGATTAGCCATATAGTTCCACTCTTTGATATAAACCTTGTGGTTTTGAGTATTCATAAGAGCATTTAAAACTATTGTTTTTTCAAAAGGAGCATCTAATACTACAGTTACGCTACACCATTCCTTTCCTGTTCTAGAAACGGTTGGCGCTTCTTTACTTTGCTTGTCAGAACGAAATATTTTACCTTTCCACATCTTGCCATTTTCAACTTTCCAAACGGTCATAAATAAGCCCTCTTTACTACCAAACCTTTGGTGTAACTTCGCACCACTCTTTGCCGTATATTCTGTCTTTTTACGTGCCATTACTTATAACGTTTTTTAGGAATTAATAAAACAGCTACAACAACGATAACTATAAGCCCCGTAGCATAGCCCCATACTGGAATACCATAGTATTCTTTTGTCATGAACTCCTTTGTTTTAGTCCATGCGTTATTCAACCAAGTTTTTGCTTTTTCCATGATCTGAATTTATTTTTTAAGTTTTTTATAAGCCCACTCCCCTAACTTCCACAAACCAAATGCAACAGCTGGGATAATGACATACAACCAGTTAAACGAAGATTCGTTTTCCTTTGGTTTATCTTCAAAATAAGGGGAATCGGTTGGTATTTTAACATCTGGTGTAGTACCTACATTTTGTATAGGGTTACCATTTACATCAATAGTTTGAGCAGGGTCTCTTGTTTCAGATTTATTGGTATAAACCATATAAGTAATAGCACCCTTATTGCCATAAATAAAATTCTGTTTAGGGTCTTTATAGACACCCGGATAACTTGTATCACTTTTAGGGGTTAACTGATAACTTTTTGAAAGTTGTTGTCTTATACCGTCCTGTAACTCTTTTAACAAACTACCAACCAACGCATGACCTTTGATACTATTTTCTGAATCCCAATAGCTTGTATCTGCATAAATAGCAGTAGCAACTGACAAAAATCTATCAGCATCCGTTAAATCAGCTAAACTATTAGCCGAATTTAAACGCCTGTCAACTTCTTGTTTTATAGCTTCAAAATAAGTTCTAAAACGACTTTCTACACTCGCCCAACTATCCGGACCAATACCCAATAAATTTGTTACCGTACTTACCACTCCTGTAGGGTCTATCATACTCAAAGTATTGTTTAAAGTCTGATAGAAAGCACCCTCGGTACTCGTAGGAGTTTGATATGAAGTAGGTAATATACTACCCCCATTGTATGCAATAGGGGCTGTATTTAAACTATAACTAATCATTACTTAACTTTATTAAATGGAACTTTAACTGAATAGTATTTGATATCTGTACGAGGTTCTGAATTGTCCTCTAAATAGACATTTTGAGCTTCTCTTACGTCTAGAACAACAGCCTTTGCAGTACCGTATATCAACTTATCGTTTTCATCAGTACCTACGAAATTGAAAAAATCTTTCTGATCTATTAAAAGAGCTTCGGCAGTTCTTTTTATCTTTTGACCATTGATTCTCATATCAATTTCAGTCGGTAAGCTATCTTTATCAAAAACTAAGAAGTCTGTCTCTAATAAATTGATTTCTTTTTGGATTTCAGTAGCCTTGTAGGTTTGCTCCTTCATGATATAAGGAAAAGGGCTAACCCTCTTACTTCCAAAAGTGAAGATAGAACTAGTAGTAACTTTACCTAAGTTAGTTAAATAATTAGTAATAGTATCATTTTGGTTTAGCATGATTTCTCCTCCGTAAGCCAAATCAATAGCAGCGGTATCAATTACAGTAGATGTTCCTGCGTCATCATTTGGTACAGTTTTCAGCTGAAACTGTTTTGGAGTACCTCCGTTTAAAAAAGCTTGGATTTTGTTTTGAGCTTCCAAAATCAACAAGACGTTCATTGTGTTAAATAAACGTTGGTCGCTTCCTCCTTCTTGTCTAATAAGTTCTGTTTTCAACCTAGCACTAGTTGATACATTTTCTAAAACTAATAACTCTGGGTCGTCAGTTTTTTCAATGACTAAAGTCTTTTGCGTTGCACCGTTAATTTCTGTTTTTCTCATTTGTACGAAAAATTAAGTTTATAATTAAATTCTGTACAAAAGTGTTTCGATAACAGTTTTTTTCGTGGAAACTATTTCTTTGCGGTTTAGTTTCTTTTACAGGCGTACAAATCCTCCTGTTGAATTTTGAAGAAAAGACATAGAAAGTTGCTTTTCAATTGAAGTTTTTTGGTTTTTTTGCTTTGAAGATATTATAACCTCTTTTTGTTCGGTTGAGTAAGTATATTGCCTAGTTAACCTATCGTACTCTTTTTGCATAACTGTACGAGGTTGTATGTTTCCATTTCTTAATTGAAACCATTCTTTTATATCTCTCCATAAATTACGTGTATGCTTACTAATCACATCAAAAGATTTTCCAACCCAATGAGCAAAAAACTCATCACATACAACTTTTTTAAAATCGTATTTATTAATCAATTCAATAATTTTGTAAAAGTAGGTTTCGCCCTCTGCATATCTAGGGTAATCAAGTTTTTTAGTTGCGTTTGCACACCCCCAAATTTTGCCTATTATAGCACGTTTACCAAACTGACGTTTAGTCATGTACTTAACTAAATACTTACCTGCATTTCTTATCTTTCGACCCTTTTTATCTTTCTTTAAACTGTGAACATCAACAGTGTTGGGGTTTCTATCTCCATGAAAATCTTGGTATTTATCTATATATCCGAGTTTATCAAGCTGTTTATTCCATAATTTTCGATGAACCGTCCAATCAATCCACCTATCTATAATTAAATGAAAATGAATATTACCGTTTTTTTGAGCTTCTGCCCTCCATACATAATGCTTGACATTGTATGTTTTTTGTAAATTTTCAATATACCTAGTTTGAGCTTTTCTAAGTTCTTTATCTGAATGAAATTGCTTAGCAGGTAGTGTTAATGTTACAAAAGCCAGATATTGCTGTGTTTTATAATCTACCTTTTTATCTCTCGAAAAAATAACAGTTGACATCATACATTCAATAGCTTTACGACACTTTTTCACTTGACTTTCTGAAAGTGTACCTAAATCCTTTATTTGCTTGCCTTTTTTAGCCATTATCATTTGATGTAATTGGTGTTTAAATTCAATTTTATCAACTACATTCAAACTATTTTGTTTTGTGAGTTTCTTTATAGCTTCTGAATAAGGCGTTTTTGCATTTTGTTTTAAACTAGAAGTATCGCCATTTCTAGAAAATGACAAGTAACTGACGTCATAGAATTGTGTCAGTCCGTTATTTTTTACAATAAAGGTCGCTGGAGCGTTCATTTAAAAAAGGGGTTGGTAATATTAAAATTCTCAACAACCGCGTAGGGTTGCTTCGAATTTTCGATTTTACCGTTATGTTTAGCCAAGCCAATAAGAAAAGCCGTTAAAACGGCTTTTTTAAGGCACGGTTTAACGGTTAGTTATTAAATAATTGCAATTGACTTGTTTTAGGCTCAAATAAGAGAGTTTGATACTCTTTACCTTGCCATGGTCTCAATTGATTCCAAAAGCTCCTGTAAGAGCAAAATGCGTAATGCTCACAAACAGTTTTTTTAACATCAACGAACAACGGATGATGCTTAAACAAACCTTTTTCTAGTTCCTCTAAAGTTACGCGAAGTTTAGACCCTTTTTCCGCTAAGACCTTGTTTACACTATCGGTAATAAACATACGCCTGTTTTCCCAAGTGATTTTATCTTTTGCAGGCATCTTTTAACAATTCTAAGGAGTTACGCAAATCTTTCAAATCACTAATTATACTATAAATAGAGATGATAGGAGTTTTAACTAAATGACGACGTTTAAAAGCATTATTCAATCTTTTTTCAACTACTCTAATCTCGGACTCTATAAGTAACATTGTATACCACATAAGCTAAAATTTTAAATAGTTATTTAATTCTTCTCTATATGCTCTTAAATCCTTTATACCTGAGTATATAAACATCACTAGATTAGGCCTGTCATGCCTCTGCTTAAAAAAGCTATTTACAAGAAACTCTAATGAAGATATTTGGAACTCCAATTGACTAATTATAGATATCATAGCTTAAAAGGTTAAATAGTTAGTGAAGTAATGAATATCAATAGCAAGGGCTATGATAAAAACTAGAAGTAAAAATGTGATGAAGTAAACCACATGAAATATTGTAATTCTTTTAAATAAGAAGAAAGCGCCAATTCCTAATAATACAGGAGAGTAAATAAGTGCGTGTACAAAATGAAAAAACAGCACTATAAAGTTTTCTAAATACTTCATATAATACTGTTATAGTTTGTGTACTAATGTACGTTTGTTAAAAGTTTTAATACGTCCGTCTGATGTTTCCGCTTCGCATACTTCATCACAAATACATACTAAATTTAAAATTTCTGGGCGTGGTGCTCCATAAGATGTTCTAGCGAACTTGTCGCCCTCTGTTAATAGATGTACTGGAACTGCGTCTGGTACTTGGTTTAAATATGACATAAAATTTAAATTTTACGTCATTGTCACAGTAGCCTCTTTCTTATGAATTACTGTTAAAGAACTTTCTTTATATACTGTAGATAAATCGCCTTTTTTAAGCCTTGATAAGTTTTCGTAAATGCTTGTTAACATTTGTAAATAACCATTTAAACGACTTACTGTATTATAGTCTTTTAAACGTTTCATTGCAATACGTAACAACTTACAACTATCTTCAGTTTGATTGAGTAATGAATAAACACTAATGAATTTAATACAAGCGTCTCCCCTACTTTGGTAACCATGGAAACGCCCTAAATCTTCTAAATAATCATTCATTGAACGACGGGCTTTATTACAGTCATAAGGAGACATTTTAAAATACTGCTCAAGATATACGCTGTATAATTCTTTCTGAATTGTATTTATAACCCTGATAGAATCCGTTGTATATGAACTAATTTTTCTTATATAATCTTGAGCTTTTCGTTTAGACTTAAATTCTAAACGTTGACCTATGTCAAATAAAATATAATAAGGATGTGAAGCTTTAGGTTCATTTGTCTTCTTGTAAACTGGCAATAATAACTTTTTCATTCAATATTGTTCTCTAATCTTAAACATCTAATTTAGATAAAGAAAAAAGGAAAATATAAGAACTAACGATTTCATGCAAATTGTAAACTTTTTGTTTCGAAATCTATACAAGTACTATAAAATAGACATAGTATATTTAACAGACTATTATAAAACTAAACTTTAAGTTTAACAGCCATATTCTTTAAAGCATACTTTTCTAATTCTTCAATGAATTTGCTTGATATTTTAAAATCTTGTTTTGCAATTTTAATACTGCGTTGTGTGGTATCTAAATCTAGTGGTTGTAAGTATATGTAATGGGTTCCTATTAAAAAATCAACCTCTTCCCTCCCATCGGTTTTGGGAGTTAATTCTATACTATGGCTTTTTAATTCTGATTTTAGAAACTCTAAAGCAATCATTTTGTAGAAACTAATAACTCTCTAATATCCACATCTAGGATTTCTGCAATTCTTTTTAAATCCTTTAAATGTGGTTGTGATTTATTATTACAAAATGCAGTTACAGACGTCGTACTTTTCCCCAATTCTTCCGCAAGCCATACTTGTGATTTTCCTTGAATTACTAAAACTTCTTTGATTCTATTTATCCTTTCTATTGCCATAATTATTTGATGTATTCCACCTTAAATATATAATACGTACTTATTAAAACATAAGTTAAAATTAAATTTTAGTAATCTAAACTTGTATTTTTAAGATTTAATTTATAAGTTTGAATTAACTTTATGTAAGTTGTAGTTAGATAAATATATTTTTTAATTAAATTTTTATTGTTAATAACTTTATTTCAAATAAAGTATTGGTTTTATTTTATTTGGTTACGTATGAAAATTTCTAAACATTA
>NZ_JBLWTZ010000036.1:0-19771 GCF_048269885.1 Tenacibaculum sp.
TTATGACGCAAATTATAAAAGTACGTTTGTTTAAAAAAGTATAAAATGTACTTGTTTTTTACCTCAGTTCTTTGTTGGCAGTAGTTTTTTAAAATTTAAAAAGAGAATATCCTAATGCAAACCCTATCCAAGGCTCTTTATTATAATTCCATTTTTCAGCATCATCTCCAACACTGTAATCCCAACCAATAAACCCTCCAAGATTTATCTTGTTATAACTAAAAGATAAACCTAATCCGATTGTTCCCAATCCTTTGACTATTTCTGTGTCTGAATCTAATGGTATATTTGCACTTGAAGTATTACTTGCATTTAAAGTAACAGTAGATGCGCCTATGAGTAAACCTCCAGTCCATTTATAAGTATTCGATATATTTCCAACGTCTTTTCGATAAAAAAAAGATGTTTTGCCATAAAAAGTTCTTCCTACAAATAAATTTGCATTAAAATCTGTTGTAAATTCCTCACTTATTCCTGCATCTCTATCTTTAAATCTATATTTAAATGGTATTGTAAGGGCAGAAACTGTCCATTCTCTAAAATTTAATTTTATAGTTTGTCTATTTTCTAGTTCATAAAAATAGACATCTCGTTTTCCAAAATCTCCATTTCTATCTTTTGTCAAATAAGGATTAACAATTAATTTATTTTTTTCAAATTTCACAAACCCTTTAATTCCATTTCTTGTAATGTTCTCTTTTTTTCAATTACTTGTCTTGAGTAAAATTTTTCATCTATTGTTGTAGTGTCAAAGACCTTTATTTTTTTTCCAAAAATATTTTTTTCTATCTCATAATTTAATTTTGAACCTAACGGATAAATTGCTCTGATACTATCTTGTTCTTTATCTGTTAAGTCTTTAAATTTTATTTTTGACACCTTTTTTAAAGTTATATTTGGTCCATTGCAATAGGTTATAGTGTTTGGTATTTCATATACTTTTTTAAAAGATTCTTGTCCAAATCCTAAAGCGCATATTGATATTAAAACTAATGTAGCTATATAATTTTTCATTGTTTTTTCTTGTTAATACTCTTAAAAATAAAAATTTAGTTCCTAATCTACTTAATAGTAGATACTTCTTAAATTATTACCAACTCGTTTTATCTCAAATTTTAGTTCTTTTATCCTAATAAAAGCATGGGATACTATAAAGTTTGGCAATTTTTATATCCTCATATTAGTTAAAACCTACTATGTTAGACTTTCATAAAATTATAAACGTTTATTTTTTACGCTTTGATGGTTTTAATGATGGCGTGTTTCCTGGTGTATCTTTATTATCTCTTTGTCTTTGATCTGGTTTTCCAGTTGATTTTGCTATCCTTTTTGGTCCTGGTTTAAGTGCCATAACTTTTTACTTTATTTAATGTTAGTTGATTTTACAATCTCCCATAAACCTAAAACATTAACACCACACATTCTTACGGAAATCCTCAAAACCAACTATTTAAGTCATAAAAGTTGGTTTTTATATCATTAATGTAGTATTAAACTGAGTGTAGAGTAGCTTTATACTTAATAGTATTAATCAATAAACTATTGCCTTCATTTTCTTTGCTTGTCCAAAGAAAACGAACCAAAAGAAAGGACACTTTTACGAGGAATTTTTAAACCTTGTTTAAAAAGGCCTGAAAAACGATGCGAGGCAAAGCCTCTGAATCTCATCGCTTTTTCAGACTATTCTGCGTAAAAGGGCTTCGAAAAACTCCTTTATAAAATCAAACTTTTATTAGCTAACGTCATTACGAAGGAGGTACGACTGAAATAAGCTGTTTATTTCGAACTAAAAACATACAGATTACTGTACTTTTAGTCTGTCTTGAGCCTTTCGACTGTCGCTCAAGATAAACTTAAGTCGAAAGGCTCGTAATGACGTTTTTTTTTTTGCTAGTTTTTTTCTTTTAGTAATTTTTCTACCAAAAGTTCTAGTTTTTCAATTTTCTTTTCTTGCTCCTCTAGTTTAGTTTGTTGCTTTTCTAACAACTTTATTTTTTTCTCTTGTGCTATGGTGTACAAGGTTAACTCTTCAATCTTCTGTAATAATTTAGCATCCATTGCTCCCAAGAAAAATCCATTTTTCTCTACTTCCTTAGCACTCGGAATATCTTTTAAATGCCCTTTTTCTTTAATGTGCTTTTCTACTTCTGTTAACGTTGGTAATTGGTAATCTTCATAAAATACGAAATCAGACCAACCGCTAGCTTCCACTTTTATTTCCCTTGCTCCAATAGAACCTTCAACAGCTAGTTTATGAGAACCTGTTGTTAGAGTTCCAATACCTACATTACCTGTATTTAAATTCATTACCATACTATGATCAAACCCATTTTCAGTCCTATCTTTATCATAACCAAAAAAACCAAAATAATCACGGAGCCCCCCTAAATTAATATAATGGCCACTATACGTTTTTTGACGTATTAAAGAATGGTATTTATCAACCTTTAGCTGTGTAGTGTAGGTTATTCCTCCTGTACCTATTTTTCCTTTTATCCACGTACTTCCAGGTGATGTCACTTTTAAACTTCCATTAACATCTAGTTTAGCTTGAGGGTTTGTTGTGCCAATTCCTATATTTCGAGTAGAATTATTGATAAAAAAATCAACATCATCAATATTTTGAGAGGCTAATGGCAAATTTCCAGAAGATGTCCCCACTCCTATACCAAAACCAGTAGAAAGGTTTATAAAATCACCGTAAGAATTTGATCTTCCTATCCTAAATCCGCTTATAGTAGAGCTCCCTGTATAATGAAACCTAGCTATATTTTGATCATTTGATCTTACGGATAATTTCATATCAGGGTTTGTTGTACCAACTCCTACATAACCGTCTTTATTTAAGTAAAATTTAGCATACTTCTTTTGAGCACTCACCTCTTCTCCGTCACTTATATTCGTCACACCAATCATAAAACTATTAGCATGATCGGTATATGGATTACCTATAAACCAATTGTTGGTTTGTCCAAGACTAAAGATACCTGCTCCTCTATAATCGCTATGACTCTTAAGAAAAATTCTAGAAGCAACATAATCATTTTGGTTGTCTGCATTAACTTGAAAATATCTATCCACTTCATTTTGAGCACTCACTCTTAAACTCATTCCCATCATAGCTATGATAGCAATTTTAATTCTTTTTTTCATTGATTTATTTTTTATCTTTTAATAATTGCTTTACTAACTTTTCTAATTCTTTAATTTTAGAATTTTGCTTTTTCAACTCTTCTATTTCTTTCTCTTGCGCCTCTATTTTAGAATTTTGAGTTTTTAAGTTTTTATCCTGTTCTATCGTATATAGGGTTAACTCTTCTATTTTCTGTAATAATTTAGCATCCATCGCTCCCAAGAAAAATCCATTTTTCTCTACCTCTTTGGCACTCGGAATATCTTTTAAATGCCCTTTTTCTTTAATGTGCTTTTCTACTTCGGTTAGGGTTGGTAATTGGTAATCTTCATAAAATACGAAATCTGCCCAATTTGCATAGGTAGCTACTTTTACTTCTGTTGCTGCTACCTTACCATTAACCCCTAATTTAAAGCCTTTGGTATCTGATATTCCTATTCCAAAACCTCCTTTATTAAAATAGATTTTTTCATGATAATCCGGATTTAAAGTTTGTTTAAAATTCATAACCAATGGATCATCATACTCAATCATATTTAAATACAAGCTACCATTTTCATATGAAGTACTTAATACTCCTGCATCATAATTAGTAGTCGTTCCCACTTGAAAAGTCCCTTGAACGTTTAATTTTGCTTGTGGAGTAGCGGTACCAACTCCTATATTACCTCCAAAATAAGTATTACCATTTGGGTATATCCTTAAGTTTTTCAAATCATTATAGTTTCCATAACCTAAATATGAATAAATATGATCTGTCCTTCCCCCGTATAAGCCTATTTTGAAGTTATCTGATGACATTAGTGAGTTTTCATACTCAATAAGTGTTCTTGCCCAACCACCTCCGTTATAATCAAATTTTCTTTTAAAATTACTCCCTGAGGTTCCACCATTAATAATAATGCCTCCTGTTGTTGAATTATCTCCATTCGAAACCCACTGGGCATTAACTCCCAAACTTATTCCCATCATAGCTATGATAGCAATTCTTACTGTTCTTTTCATGCTCTTATTTTTTATCTTCTATTAATTTCTTTACTAACTTTTCTAATTCTTGAATCTTAGAGTTTTGTTTTTTCAATTCTTCTATCTCTTTCTCTTGCGCCTCAATTTTAGAGTTTTGTTTTTCTAAAACCTTTATTTTCTTTTCATGCTCTATCGTATATAGGGTTAACTCTTCTATTTTCTGTAATAATTTAGCATCCATCTCCCCTAGGAAAAATCCATTTTTCTCTACTTCCTTAGCACTTGGAATATCTTTTAAATGTCCATTCTCTTTAATATGGTTCTCTACTTCTTTTAAAGTGGGTAACTCATACTCATTTTCAAAAACAAAATCTGACCAACCACTGCCTTCTACTTTAATTTCTCTTGCTCCTATTGAACCTTCAACAGCTAGTTTATGAGAACCAGTTGTAGTTGTTCCAATACCTACTTTACCACTACTTCTAATTATACTAATCGCATTATAATCGTTACTTGCTTCCGCTGCATTGACATTATTAACACCTATGTTTAATATATTTGCTGTTCCATCATAATTGATAAAAGCACCTAGGTAATTTTCTTCTCCAAAACGAATATATCTAGATGTATTTAATCCCTCTATTCTAATGTTCCCATCTTTTACTTCTAGTTTTTCAGAAGGAGAGGTTGTTCCTATCCCTACATTTCCACCACTTCTCACTATACTAATAGCATTATAATCGTTACTCGTATCTGCTGTATTAATATTATTAACACCTATATTCAATACATTTGTTGTTCCATCATAATTAATAAAAGCACCTTGATAATTAACTTCTCCAAAACGAATATATCTTGAAGTGTTTACTCCATAAATTCTAATATTCCCTTCTTTTACCTCTAACTTTTCAGAAGGAGAGGTTGTTCCTATTCCAACATTACCTTCATGATTTACAAACATTGCTGTATTGTAACTTGTCCCATTATAGTTTGTCAAGAATTTTAGGTTACCAGAACTTGATAAAAAAGCGTCATGAGTATTAGAGGTAATACCATGTATAGATTGAGCTCCATTTTCCCTTTCAATAGCGTAATGTACATAAGAGTCTGACTTTAACAAAACTTTTCCTTTTACTTCTAATTTCTGACTTGGGCTCGTTGTACCAATTCCTACTTTATCACCCGTATCTGTTATTGCTTTAGCTTGTGCCTTTATTCCAAAACTTACCCCCATCATAGCTATGATAGCAATTCTCTTTGTTGTTTTCATTCCCTTATTTTTTTTCCTCTATTAATTTATTTACTAGTTCTTGAATATTAAAATTTTGTTTTTTCAACTCTTCTATTTCTTTCTCTTGCGCCTCGATTTTAGAGTTTTGTTTCTCTAAAATCCTTATTTTCTTTTCTTGCGCTATCGTATATAGGGTTAATTCTTCTATTTTCTGTAATAATTTAGCATCCATTTCTCCTAGAAAAAAACCATTTTTCTCTACTTCCTTAGCACTTGGAATATCTTTTAAATGTCCTTTCTCTTTAATGTGGTTTTCTACCTCAGTAAGTGTTGGTAATTGATAATCTTCATAGAATACGAAATCAGACCAATTTGCATAGGTCGCTACTTTTACCTCTGTTGCTGCTATTTTTCCATTAACCCCTAGTTTAAACCCTTTTGTATCTGTTGTTCCTATACCTATATTACCAGATTGATTGATATGAAAAGGAGTAGATTTCCAACTAGAACGGTTTTTCCATATTTGAATAGAAAAACTTCCATTATTACCACTAATAACGGGTCTATCTCCTATATTTTCTTTTGACTCTAATTGTATAGCAGCAGATACTCCTCCTTCTACAAGTAATTGGTCATAGGAACCTGTGCTTCCTTTTATATGCATTCGTTTAGAAGGTGAAGTTGTTCCTATTCCCACATTACCTGATGAATTGATAACCATTCGTTGGGTTGGTGAAAAGTTAGTGTTTTCTGCTAAGTTAGCATTTGTATAGAATCTTAAATTACCGCCATATCCTATAATACGAGATGAACTATTAACATTTGCTCCTGTTTTATATGCTCCTGACCCGTAGTAAGTCGCCCCATGGGCTAAATCGAACCCTGAATAAGCTCCTCCTCCATATACTGAAAGAGTAACTTCTCCACTCTTAGTAGTGCTTTGGTCTCCTATAATTTTTATTCCATAATTTGGATACCCATATTTATAATTGTGGTTAACTATAAGTCCTCCATTTTCATTTCCTACTACATGTAGTTTTGATTGTGGTGTTGTGGTACCTATTCCTACTTTATCTCCCGTATCTGTTATTGCTTGAGCTTGTACCTTTATTCCTAAACTCACTCCCATCATAGCTATGAGAGCAATTCTCTTTGTTGTTTTCATAATAATTTTTTGAGATTGTTTTATACTTATTTAAGACAAAAGTATATAAAATAACTAAATCCTAAAGGTTACAAAAAATGGTAGTATAAAGCTTTACACTACCATTATATTATAATTTTGTTAATTCTTAGTATGATCCAGGAACATAGGGTGGACACACGTTTAACTCTTCATTGTATACTGCACATTGGTGCATTGAGTTACAACACAAGCCTGAAGGGCATGCTGTATCTCCACAATAGTAAACCCCTCCTTTAATTGATTTTTGTTCTACTTTACTTAAAGCTTCTCCTAAATTTAAAACTTGTTTTTTCATTTTAAAAAAATTAAACATTTAATAGAGCTTTGGGCATTTAAAGACATCCAAAGTTTATGTCTGTCATTCTTCGCGAAAGAATTTTATTATAAAGGTATGTTCCCGTGTTTTCTATTTGGGCGTTCTACTTTTTTACCTTCTAACATGGCAAAAGCTTTGATTAGTTTTCTACGGGTGTCTTGTGGTAAAATTACCTCATCTACAAATCCACGTTCTGCTGCACGGTACGGATTTGCAAATTTATCTGCATACTCCGCTTCTTTCTCTGCTAATTTTGCTTCGTGGTCGTCAGCTTCGGCAATTTCCTTTTTAAAGATAATTTCACTCGCTCCTTTGGCTCCCATTACCGCAATTTCTGCACTAGGCCATGCAAAGTTCATATCGGCTCCAATGTGTTTTGAGTTCATTACGTCATACGCTCCACCATAGGCTTTACGGGTAATTACACTTACTCTTGGCACGGTAGCTTCACTCAACGCATATAATAATTTTGCTCCGTTGGTAATAATCGCATTCCATTCTTGGTCGGTTCCTGGTAAGAATCCTGGTACATCTACCAACACCAATAACGGAATATTAAAGCAATCGCAAAAACGGGTAAAACGTGCTGCTTTTTTAGAACTGTTTACATCCAAACATCCCGCTAAACTCATCGGTTGATTAGCTACAATCCCCACACTTCTTCCTCCTAAACGCGCAAATCCAACCACAATATTATCGGCATAATCTTTATGGATTTCAAAAAACGAATCCGCATCTGCAATACCATCAATTACGGCACGCATATCATACGGTTTGTTTGCATTATCTGGAACAATATTGGCTAACTCTTCTCTAATTTCATCTCCTAATTCAAATGGTAATTTTGCTGTGGTTTCCTGATTATTCTGTGGCATATAACTCAACAAGGTTTTGATATCTTCCAAACATTGTACATCGTTCGCTGCTGTTAAATGCGTAACTCCCGATTTGGTTGCATGCGTACTTGCGCCTCCTAACTCTTCTGAAGTAACTTCTTCATTGGTTACTGTTTTTACTACGCTAGGTCCTGTAACAAACATATAACTTGAATTTTCTACCATTACGGTAAAATCGGTCATGGCTGGTGAATATACTGCTCCACCCGCACAAGGTCCCATAATCGCTGAAATTTGCGGAATGACTCCCGATGCTTGTACATTTCTGTAAAAAATATCGGCATACCCACCTAACGAACGTACGCCTTCTTGAATACGTGCTCCACCAGAATCGTTCAATCCGATTAATGGTGCACCTACTTTTACGGCTAAATCCATAATCTTACAGATTTTTTCGGCATGTGTTTCCGATAACGAACCTCCAAATACCGTAAAATCTTGTGCAAATACGTACACCAAGCGTCCGTTTACCGTTCCGTATCCAGTAACCACTCCGTCACCGTAAAATTTCTGATTCTCCATGCCGAAATCGGTCGTTCTATGCGTTACTAAAATACCTACTTCTTCAAAAGAACCTTCATCTAAGAAATAATCGATACGCTCACGAGCGGTTAATTTTCCTTTTTGATGATGACGGTCAATGCGTTGTTGTCCGCCTCCTAACTTTGCTTCGGTAAGTTTATGTTGTAATGCTTCTATTTTAGATTTCATCTATATTCTTTTTTTGGGCGTTCCCCAAGGGTCGGGCTTTCCGCTATATCTTTTGTTGGTTCTCGATACTTGCTCTGCAAACTCGAACTCACAACAAAAGGATGTCGCTACAATCCCTAACGCAAATTGTTTTAACTATTATTGTTATATCTTCTTTTTAACTTCTAGGTCGTTTCTTAAACATGCTACTATTTCCTCAGAAACCCGAATCATTTTAGTTTCTATCTGCTTTGCCAATGTATTCAGGTCATTAAAATCAGGATGAACAACCAAAACTGCTTCAATAATTGAATATTTCGGCATTTCCTCTGTATCCTTATGCCACTTTGTTGACTTCAATAATTCCCAGTACTTTTTTTGAATAGGTAAAGTGTTTCCTAAAAGCCACACTTCAAACCTCATTTCTAAGTGATTTAACACTAATCCAAACTTTAACTTTTTACTCTTTAAGAATGCATTGGAATAATAAAAGTAGGTATAGTCCATATATCCATGAAGAATTCCTGCAAAAGTATATTGGTCAGAAAGGTTTTTCATAAAGTCTGTTCTTAATCTCATAACAAACTTCACCAATTCATTATAAGCAATTAATATCTCTCCTTTCTGAAGTTGTTCTTTATACACTGCTACATAATCATTTAAACTTTTCATATAAAAAAAACATTTAACACAGATTAATAATACCCTACCTTATACTTAACAAGTTTTTAAAATACGTTGCTCTTTTAAATACTGCTGTAAGGCAACTTGTGCAGCAATCTTTGCTTCTTTTTCGTATCCTGCTTCTAACAACTCAGGGGTATAATATTTCTTTACAAAATGAGTATCGAAATTTCCTGAAGTAAACGCTTCGTGTTCGCATACGAACTTTCCAAACGGCAACGTAGTTTCTATTCCTTTTACCTTATAATTACTAATGGCTTGCTTCATTAGCTCGATAGCTTCTTCACGTGTATTTCCATAGGTAATCAATTTAGAAATCATCGGATCGTAATAAATAGGAATTTCCATTCCTTCTTCAAAACCATCATCTACACGAATATTTTCTCCTTTCGGATGTTGGTAGGTTTCCAACACGCCAATACTCGGTGCAAAATTGTCTAACGGGTCTTCAGCGTACACTCGTAATTCTAACGCGTGTCCGTTAATTTGCAACTCTTCTTGTGAGAATGATAGCTCCTCTCCTCTTGCTATTTTTATTTGCTGCTCTACCAAGTCTACTCCTGTAATGAGTTCCGTAACTGGATGCTCCACTTGTAAACGTGTGTTCATTTCTAGGAAGTAGAAGTTTTTATTTTCATCTAATAAAAACTCCACCGTTCCTGCCCCTAAATAATCACAGGCTTTCGCAACTCTTACGGCTGCTGCTCCCATCGCTTCTCTAATTTCAGGAGTCAACACACTCGATGGCGCTTCTTCTACTACTTTTTGATGGCGACGTTGTACCGAACATTCACGTTCAAATAAATGTACTACGTTTCCATGAGCATCTGCCAACACTTGAATTTCGATATGACGTGGTGAACCCACATATTTTTCTATAAATACAGAACCATCTCCAAAAGCTGATGCTGCTTCTGAAATTGCACGTTGCATTTGTTCTTTAATATCGGCTTCTTTTTCTACGACACGCATTCCTTTTCCTCCACCTCCTGCTGAGGCTTTGATTAAAATCGGATAGCCAATTTCATTCGCTACTTTTGTAGCATAGGCTACATCAGTTACTGCTTCATCAATGCCCGGAACCATCGGAATATCATAAGCTTTCACGGCCTCTTTTGCTGCCAATTTGCTCCCCATCACTTCAATAGCATGGGTTTTCGGCCCTATAAATACAATTCCTGATTTTGCTACGGCTTCTCCAAACGCTGCATTTTCACTTAAAAATCCATACCCCGGGTGAATTCCATCTACACCTAACTCCTTCGCTACTTCAATAATTTTATCGCCTAATAAATAGGATTGATTCGATGGCGCAGGACCAATACATACTGCTTCGTCTGCAAAAGTTACGTGTGGAGAATTTCTATCTGCTTCTGAAAAAACCGCTACCGTTTTAATTCCCATCTTTTTTGCTGTACGCATTACACGCAATGCAATCTCTCCTCTATTTGCTACTAATATCTTTTTCATCTTATTCCATTTCTATTAAAACCGTATTCTTTTCTACTTTATCCCCCACTTGTATCGCAACCGATTTTACGATTCCATCTCTTGGTGCTTGTAAGGTATTCTCCATTTTCATGGCCTCTAATACTAAAATCCCGTCACCTTCTTTTACTTCTTGACCAATTTCAACATCAACAGAAACAATTAACCCGGGCATTGGAGCCTTGATATCGTTTTCTTTTTTCTCGGTTGCTACTTCCAACCCTAACTCATCAATCAACATATCTAATTCATCAGCAATACTTACCTCATAGGTATTTCCATTGATTTGAACGGTGTATGTTTTTTTGTTGAAATTTGTTTGAAGTATGGTAGCTTGATACGATTGGTTGCCTTCAAGTACATGGTAGTTATTTTTTGATTTTTCTACTATATCTAACGCCTCTATTTGCGCTTCAGTAAAGTCAAAATCATGCGTTTTATTAACGCTCGTTTTAAAAGATTTACTCATAAATATCTGATATTTTCACCACTAAAATATTAAAATTACGATGGAATGCATGAGTTAACTCTATAAATTCATAAGAATGTTTTTTTACTTACTTAATAACTTCCCGTTCTTTTATAAATAATCCTAGAAAAATCCACTATTTATCGATCTTAATTCATATTTCATATATACCTTTGCACCGTTCTCATAAAGGGGTGCCTTTTGAGTTATTAGTGTTTAGTAAATAGTTGTTAGTTAACTTAAAATTCAACATTTATAACTCATAATTAAAAATAGGCTGAGATCATACCCAACGAACCTGGAACAGGTAATGCTGTTTAGGGAAGCGAGCGTAAATAAAAGGTCTGGTAGACCTTTTTAGCGAGTGCAAAAATAAAGCTATGCTTTACGCTCATAATTTAATTATTCAATGTTTAACTAAAGAATAATTACCTCTTTTTATTCGATTTTGTTTTTTATAAAATGAGACCGATGTCTTTCAATCAATATTCACAATTAATAAACACAGAATGTTATTTTGCTAAAAACAGCTTAAAAACAAGTCTGAAAAAAATTATGTTTGGCTATCGCCCTGCGATAAAGAAAGTGAAAATAGTCGCTTTTTTACTTGTAGTATTTACAACACTAACAGCAAGTGCACAAACATTTACTTTATCTGGTAAAGTAATTGATGCCAACAAAAAACCTTTGGTGGGTGCTACGGTAACTGTTGCCTCTCTTAACAAAGGAACTGCTACCGATTTTAATGGTGATTTTACATTAAAGCTATCAAAAGGAACTTATGTTTTTAAAGTTTCACACATTGGTTTTAATCCCCTTTTACAAGAGGTTGTGATAACCAACAATCAACAAATTACCTTTCAGTTAACTTCCGATGAAGCCATTTTAGATGAAGTACTGGTTTCTGCCGTTCGTGTAAAAGCAGATGCGCCCGTAACGCACTCTAATCTTAGCAAACAAGAAATTGAAAAACGTAATTTAGGGCAAGACATTCCTGTATTATTAAACTATTTACCGTCAGTAACATCTTCGTCGGATGCGGGTGCTGGTATTGGGTATACTTATATTCGTGTACGTGGTTCGGATGCTACTCGTGTAAACGTTACCATTAACGGAATTCCGTATAACGATGCCGAAAGTCAGGGAACTTTTTGGGTTAATATGGGAGATTTTGCTTCGTCTACACAAAGTTTACAATTACAGCGTGGGGTAGGTACTTCTACGAACGGTTCTGGAGCTTTTGGAGCTAGTTTAAACATCTTAACCGATGCCGTTTCTGAGGAAGCTGGTGGAGAAATTTCAAATGCTTTTGGTTCGTACGGAACAAGAAAGCACACCGTAAAGTTTACTACTGGTAAGTTAAATAATGGGTTTGAATTTGCGGGACGTTTATCTAACATATACTCTGATGGATACGTTGATAGAGCTTTCACCGATTTAAAATCGTATTTCTTACAAGGTAGCTATACCGATGACAATACGTTGATTAAAGCTTTAGTTTTTGGAGGTAAAGAAAGAACCTATCAAGCTTGGTATGGTTTAACTCCTGAGGAACTAAAAGAAAATCGTCGTCAAAATCCGTATACCTACGATAATGAAACCGATAATTATTGGCAAGATCACTATCAGTTACACTGGAATGAAAAACTTTCTGAAAACTGGACTACCAATATTGGTTTAAATTATACACGTGGTAAAGGGTATTACGAACAATTTAAAGGAGGAAGTGATGCTGCTGATTATGATGGTTTAATTGTTGATGGAAGCGATGTAATTGTGAGAAGGTGGTTAGACAATCATTTTTATGTTGCTAATGGGAATGCTACGTACAAAAATGACAAGTTAGAAATTATTTCTGGAGTTTCGTACAGTACCTATAATAACGACCATTATGGAGAAATTATTTGGGGAAGTGATTTAACTCCGAATACCAACATTAATGACCATTACTACGACAGTACTTCTGAAAAAACAGATTTGAGTATTTTCTCTAAAGCTACGTTTAGTCTTTCTGATCAGTTTAAAGCGTTTGTTGATGTACAAGGACGATTTGTAAATTATCAAACGAAAGGGTTGACATCTGATAGAATTCCTATTGATGTGGATAAGGATTATAACTTTTTCAATCCAAAATTCGGACTTACTTACAAAATAAACGACGAACATAGTATATATACTTCGTATGCTAAAGCGAACAGAGAACCTAATAGAAATGATTTTGAAGGTGGTAATTCTCAACACGAAAGCTTAGATGATTATGAATTAGGTTGGCGTTTGGCTAATAAAACAGTTCGATTAAATACCAATGTGTATTATATGGATTATCAGAATCAATTGATTCTTACCGGTGCTATCGACCCAAATACTGGAGAACCTTTACGTGCTTCTAGTGGTAATAGTTATCGTTTAGGATTAGAAGTAGATGCTGACATTACCATATCTGAACAAGTATCTATGCGCCCTAATATTGCTTTTAGTAAAAACATTAATAGAGATTATCATGCTGAAATTAATGGGGAATTACAAAATTTAGGAGATACTCCTATTACTTTTTCTCCTGACATCGTTTTTGGAAATGCATTGATTTATCAACCAGTTAACAATGTACAAATCGCATTCTTATCTAAATATGTTGGAAAACAATTTATGAGTAACCTAGATAGTAGAGTATCTGGTTTAGATGTTTTAAAAGGATTCTTTACGAGTGACTTAAACATTGTTTATGAAATTAAAACTAATAAGATTTTTAAATCGATTGTACTTACTGGGTTAGTAAACAATATTTTTAACAAAGAATATGTTGATAGGGGCTACTATTACACGTATGACGACACATGGTCCAATCCTGGAACGACAACCACTCTTGACGGTGCAGGCTACTATCCACAAGCTACTAGAAACTTTTTAGTAGGTGCAACGTTAAAATTTTAAGTGGGAAAATGCTAGAAAAACAAAAAAACCGAGACAATTGTCTCGGTTTTTTTTATGGAATAATTTGCTATTTTTACCCTATAAAAAACAAATCGCTTACTTGAAATATAAATCATGGAAAGAGATTTACATCTTTAAACTAATTCACACCAATTTAAACTTATGAGGAAGCTTTTTTTTATCCTTGGTTTTTTAACTTCATTAAATTCTTATAGTCAAACTACTGAAAAAATTTATTATAAAGATATTGTTGGCAATTGTATTGAGGATTTAAATAAACAAATAAATCAAGCTTGGAAAGACAAAGAAAATAAAAAAGCCATAAAATTATTTGATTCACTTGTAAACAATTGCATCAAGGGAAAGTATTTATCGAACTACGATTTTAAAACTATAAAAAATAAAACTATAAGTACTGGAAAAATTAACACTCCAATTGTTCTTCTAACTTCAGCTAATTGGTGTGGCCCTTGTTGGGGAGAAATTCCAACTTTAAACAAGCTAGCCCAAAAATATGATGGTCAAATTGAGTTTATTGTTCTTTTCTGGAATAAAAAGAAAGACTTGAGAAAAATGGCTTCAAAATATGACAAAAGAATTCACTTAATCCCTTCAAAAACTGAACCTCTTGACAAATCATCTATACTGATTAATGGATTCAATCATAAACTTGATTATCCTGCTGCTTATTTAATTGATGAGCACAAAAAAATTCTTGACATGACTAGAGGAGCAGCATTCCCTAATAAAAACATGGGGTGGGGTAAAGTCAACAAAATAAATGAAAAAAAACTAACAGAATTTATTAAACCAGTAACTAAAAATTTTATAAGCGTAATCCAGAAATAAGAAAACCGAGCAAATGCTCGGTTTTTTCTTTATTCTTTATTTTTTTCTGTCCATTCTAAATAGCCTCCTAAAACATTGTAGACTTCATAACCTTTTTTAACTAGGAGTTCGGTTGCTTTTTTACTTCTACCTCCTGAGCGACAGTAAATATATACAGGTTGCGATTTATCTAACTTTTCTAAAACCTTTCCTTCAAAGTCTTCACCTGTAATATCTATTTTAATTGGAGTTTTAATAACTCCACCAGCCCACTCTTCTGGGGTTCTAACGTCTAATAATTGTATGCTATTTTCGTTTTCTAAAACTATTTGTAAATTTTCTACCGTGATCTCTTTTCCTTCATTGGTTTGTGGCTTACACGACAATACTACCGTTAAAAATAAACCTACTAAAAAAACACCTTTGTTCATTCTTCCCTATTTTAAAGTTGATGGACAAACAGCTGCTGTTCTTGGAATATCAGTTTCTTTAATCGCTTTATATCCTCCTGCAACATCAATTATATTATGGAATCCTCTTGCTTTTAAAATAGACGCTGCAATTACTGAACGGTATCCACCAGCACAGTGCACATAAAAGTCTTCTTTTGTTGGGAACTCTTCAATATGATCGTTTAGGAAGTCTAATGGGGTACTTGGTACGTCTACAATATGCTCATTGGCGTATTCTCCTGGTTTTCTAACATCAAAAACAGGTGCTTTTTTCGTAACTGCTTCTGCTAAAATAGTTGCAGAAACAGATCGTAACATGTCTACTTCTTTTCCTGCTTCTTTCCAAGCTAAAAAGCTTCCATCTAAATATCCTAACACGTTATCAAAACCAACACGAGATAAACGTGTAATCGTGGTTTCTTCTTCTCCTTCTGGAGTCACTAATAAAATTGGCTGTGTAACATCTTTAATCAATGCGCCTACCCATGGTGCAAATGTTCCTCCTAAACCAATAAAAATTGATTGTGGTATAAATCCTTTAATAAATTCGGATTGATGACGTACATCTAAAATCAACGCATCTGTTTCGTTGGCCATTTTTTCAAAATCTGTTACTGATAGAGCTGTTGCTCCACTTTTGATAACTTCATCGATAGATTGATACCCTTCCTTATTCATTTTAACATTTAAAGGAAAATATTCAGGTGGAGGTAGTAATCCGTCAGTTACTTCTTTTACAAACTCTTCTTTGGTCATATCTGCACGTAATGCATAATTGGTTTTCTTTTGATCTCCAATAGTACCCACTGTTTCTTTGCTTAAGTTCTTACCACAAGCCGATCCTGCTCCGTGTGCTGGATATACAATTACATCATCTTCCAACGTCATGATTTTTGTGCGTAAACTATCGTACAATAGTCCTGCTAATTCATCTTGTGTTAAGTTTGCTGCTTTTTGTGCTAAATCAGGACGACCTACATCACCTAAAAATAAGGTATCTCCACTAAAAACTGCATGATTTTTTCCTTCCTTATCTTTTAATAAATACGAAGCACTCTCCATGGTATGTCCTGGAGTATGTAATACGGTAATAGTAATATCTCCTAAGGTAAATACTTCTCCATCTGTGGCAATATGAGCTTCATAATTTGTTTTTGCTGTTGGTCCGTATACAATTGTCGCTCCTGTTTTTTCAGCTAGCGTAACATGACCACTTACAAAATCTGCATGGAAGTGAGTTTCGAAAATATATTTGATTTTAGCGCCATCTTTTTCAGCTCTGTTTATATAAGGATCAACTTCACGTAACGGATCTATAATTGCTACTTCTCCATTACTTTCAATATAATAGGCTCCTTGTGCTAAACAACCTGTATAAATTTGCTCTATTTTCATGATATTATATATTATTTATACGCTTGGTGTATGTACTGTGCGTATTTTTTCTGATTTTGATTATCTCCTGTTTTATAAAAATTTACGGCACCATTGGCACGCATAAAAAAGTGATCTAAACTTACAACGTCTAATAAACCTCCTCTGAAAAAGGCATCTCTTACAGGCCCTTTCACTCCTGCAAAATAAAATTGAATGTTGTGTTTGTTAAAATAAACAATACGTTCTTTTAACATCTCTATCCCAGTACTATCTACTCTGTTAATACTCTCTGCATCTAATACAATCAATTTTAATGCCTTCCCTTTTTCTTCTGCCATTTCATCCAATTTATCTCGAAAATAATTTGAATTTGCATAAAACAACTGTGCATCAAAACGGAACACTAAAATTTCATCATCTAGAATAACTTCCTTAAACCTGTTTTTATTACGATAGAAGTCTGAATTTGGTACTTTTCCTAACTCGGCTACATACGGTCTTGAGGTTCTAAAAATTAAAACAATTAACGATAAAACTACGCCGATTAAAATTCCGTATTCTATCCCGAAGAAAATAGTAGCTAAAAAAGTAGCTAAAAGTAACCAAAAATCTAAATTGTTTGCTTTCCATAATCTTTTGGCTTCTTTTACATTAATCAGGTTAAAAACTGCAACAATAATGATTGCTGATAAAATAGTTTTAGGTAAGTGGTAAAAAACTGGGGTTAAAAAAAGCAAGGTAAATACGACTAAAATCGCAGAAACAATTGCGGAAAATCCTGTAGTTCCACCCGATTCTGCATTGATTGCCGATCGAGAAAAGCTGGATGCTGATGGATACGATTGAAATAACGATCCAACCATATTACTCAAACCTAAAGCTACCAGTTCTTGATTGGGTCTTACTCTGTATTCATCTTGTTTAGCTTCCAAGGTTTTTCCAATAGAGATAGTTTCTAAATATCCTACCATAACCAACGTTGCTGCTATTGGCATCAATTCACGTATCAAAGCTATATCGATTACTGGTATTGAAAATTTAGGTAAACCTGAAGGAATGTCTTTTACAATGGCAACATCAGATAATTGTGTCCCAAAAAAACGGATACTTACTATCCCCAGTATAACAACGATTAACGCGTTGGGTATTTTTCTATTAATTCTTCTAAAAATTATAATAATAGCGCAGGCTATTAAACCTATAATTGTTGTATTTGTTTTAAAATATTTAAGTCTGAAGAGAATGTCTTCTAATAGTATATGAATTTGATCGCTTTGTACAAACTCTACTCCAAATAAGTTCCTAAATTGATTTAGTCCAATAATTAAAGCTACTGCAGAAGTAAATCCTGTTATTACAGGTCTTGATAAAAAGTTTACAATAAATCCTAAGCGGAAAATTCCCATTAAAAACTGAATAGTCCCCACTACTAGTGCGAGTAATATTGCAATGGCAATATAACTTTCAGAACCTGTTAATGCTAAGGTAGAAACTCCTGTTGCTACAATTAAGGAGTCCATTGCTACTGGACCAATTGCTACTTGACGTGATGTTCCAAAAACAGCATACATTAACTGAGGCATTAAGGCTGCATACAAGCCATAAATTGGTGGTAATCCTGCAATTAATGCATAGGCTATACCTTGTGGAATTAACACAATAGCAACGGTTATACCGGCAACTACATCACCTCTTAACTGCGATTTTTTATAGTTGGGTAACCATTCTAGTATCGGTATGAGTTTTTTTAGTAGTTTCATTTATTTAAAAGAGCTCTCCTTGGCTAGTTCCTTTAATTCTTCCTAAATGTTTATATGCCAAATCGGTTACTTCTCTTCCTCTGGGTGTTCGCATAATAAATCCTTGTTGTATTAAAAAGGGCTCATATACTTCTTCAATTGTTTCTGCATTTTCAGCAACTGCTGTTGCTAAAGTGGTTATCCCAACTGGTCCACCTTTAAACTTATCAATAATGGTAGATAAAATTTTATTATCCATTTCATCTAGCCCGTGGGCATCTACATTTAACGCTTTTAAAGCATATCTCGCTATTTCTATGGTGATGGTACCATCTCCCTTAATTTGAGCAAAATCGCGTACTCTGCGTAATAATGCATTGGCAATACGTGGGGTTCCTCTACTCCTTCCAGCAATTTCTATTGCTGCTTCCATAGAGATTGGCACTTTTAAAATATAGGCACTTCGTTGAATAATCGTTGTTAGTAGTTCTGTTGAGTAATAATGCAATCGACTACTGATACCAAAACGAGCTCGCATAGGAGCTGTAAGTAACCCTGAACGAGTAGTGGCGCCTACTAAAGTAAATGGTTCTAGATTAATTTGAACAGTACGTGCGTTAGGTCCAGATTCAATCATAATATCGATTTTATAATCTTCCATTGCTGAGTACAAGTACTCTTCAACAATAGGACTTAATCGATGGATTTCATCTATAAACAAAACATCACGTTCATCTAAGTTGGTTAGTAAGCCTGCTAAATCTCCCGGTTTGTCTAACACAGGTCCTGAGGTTACTTTTATTCCAACTCCTAACTCATTGGCTAAAATATGCGCCAACGTTGTTTTTCCTAATCCTGGAGGGCCGTGAAATAAGGCATGGTCTAATGCTTCATCTCGTTGATTCGCTGCCTCTACAAAAATTTTTAAATTGTCTATTGCCTGATCTTGACCAGTAAAATCATCAAAGGAAAGCGGACGTAGCTTTTTTTCTACATCTAGTTCCTCATTTGAGTAGTTTGTGTTTTCAGGGTTTAGGTTTTCATTCATATAGGTGCAAATATACTTGAAATATGATGTTTGCTTTGTAATATATGTTACTTAGCCAATATTTTTATGCTAAGATACATATTATAACCTGTTGTGATAGTTAATGAGAACAATAAAAACTATATCATCTCTATACATTAACAACAAAACACACTTTTATTTTTACTCTATTAAAAAGAACACCATTCGTTAATTACAGCTCTAAAGCTCCTAAAAAAAGGCATAAAAAAAACCTCAATCTAATCAAAGATTGAGGTTTGTTAAAGAAAGGCAACGACCTACTCTCCCACCTGTGGCAGTACCATCGGCGCTAATGGGCTTAACTTCTCTGTTCGGA
>NZ_JBLWTZ010000037.1:0-19108 GCF_048269885.1 Tenacibaculum sp.
ATTTATGTGTATTCTAAAAATGATGAATTAGAAACTACCGATATTGTAGAGAGTAAGCTAGATTTTTCTGGTAAAGTATTAGAAACCAAAACCACGCATAAAAAGTCAGGAAATACTGACATCGTGATTGTAGATACTTTTAATTATGACCATATGGGAAGAGTACTTGAACAAGCCCAAAAAATAAATAGTCAAGCTACCGAAACCATTGCTAGCAATGTATATGACCAATTAGGACAACTAAAAACTAAAAAGGTTGGCGGTACTTTACAAGAGGTAGATTATTCGTACAACGTACGCGGTTGGTTAAAAAACATTAACGAAGATGGTAAAAATGACAACGATTTGTTTAACTTTAGGATCAACTACAACAAGCCTCAAAATGGTGCTACGCCCCTGTTTAACGGGAATATAGCGGAGACTTCTTGGAATACTTTAAATACTGATACCAGTACCAAAACATACTCATACAAATATGATGGATTAAATAGGCTACTAAGTGCCATCGACAATACAGGCGAATATAGCGTTGGAAACCTGAATCCAATTACGTATGATAAGAATGGTAACATTTTAAAGATGCAACGTAATAGGGTAATTGATGCAGACGATAATTTTACCTATACTTACAATAACACAAATAAATTACAGAGTTTATCAGGAAGTAAAGCAGGTTCGTTTACCTATGACATAAATGGGAATATGAAAACGAGTACTCGTAAAGGTATCACCAATATTACTTACAACCATTTAAACTTACCAGAAAGAATTGATATAGGTAGTAATAGACTGGAAAATGTATATGATGCTTTGGGTACTAAGCTTCGAAAGAAAAAAATAGAGAATGGAGTTACCGTAATAACAGACTATGCAGGAGGCTTTATATATGAGAATAATGAGCTACAGTTTTTCTCACATCCAGAAGGCTATGTGCAAAAAAGCGGCAACTCTTTCAGTTACGTATATCAATACAAAGACCATGTGGGTAATGTTAGACTTTCATATACAGATAGCAATGGTAATGGAATTATAGATGCTAGTACCGAGATTATAGAGGAAAATCACTATTATCCTTTTGGATTAAAGCAAAAAGGGTATAATAATGTGACTCAGTCTACTGGAAATTCATTAGCTCAGAAGTGGAAGTATAATGGTAAAGAATTAAACGAAGATTTAGGGTTAGATTTATATGATTATGGAGCTAGATTCTATGATCCTGAATTAGGGAGATGGTTTACTCCAGATGCACTAGCTGAAAAATATTATAATCAGTCAACATATACCTATGCTTTAAATAACCCTATTATTTATGTAGATCCAGATGGTAACCAAGTAGAAATGTGCTGTGATGCGCTAAAGGGCTTTTTAGCAACAGTGGTTGATAATACTATCGGAACCAACCTAAGGAATACATTCGATACAGGGTCAGCTTCTTATGGTACAGGTGTTAAGAGTGGTCATGCAGTTTCTCAGATAGCAGGTGTTGTACTGATGGCAGATGGCGCAGTTAATGTTGGAGCAGGTGGAGCAGGATTAGCAGGTTCTGGAGCAGTAGCTGCAACTGGAGTAGGTGCTCCAGTTGCAGGTGTTACAGCAACAGCAAGTGGAGGATTAATACTTAAAGGAGGTGCTGAAATAGCTTTAGGAGCTAATATGATGAATAATGCTAGTAATAACCAAGCCGCTGATGGCTCAAAATTTGACAGAGGTGGTGGGAGTGAATCTTCTGGGAATAGTAGTGTTTCAAGTAAGATTAATGAAGGAAAACAGGGTAAGCATATTGAAGGACATAATAATTATAAAACTCAATTATCTAATGGAAAGCAACCTAGTATATTAGACTCTGATGCTCAAAATTTACTAGATAGTTTTAAATCTGGTGATGTAAAAGGTTCTTCAGTTATTAACGATGTTAAAACAAGGGTAGATTTTGGTCAAACTATTGGAAGGTATTATAATACTGCTACTAAGGAATTTGTGGAAACTACTAATGGTATAATTCACAACTCAAAATCAGGAGCGCATATAGTACCTTCAGCTCCAAATTAAAAAATATAAATATGAATATAAATAAACTAAGACAAGAAATATTATTTGCAACATATAATTCTTTAATTGGAAATATTAACTCAAACATGAGATTAATAAGTATTAGCTGGTCTTCTAATAGTTATCATATGAGGGTGTTTTTTAAAGACAAGCCAAGTGAAAATGATATAGAAATAGTTGAAGAAATAACTACTGAGGTTTGTTCTCATTTATCTTTTATTGAAAAATGTAAAGAAGATAATTTAGTATGGGATTCTGATAAGGAAAAAAATAAACTATTAGATGAAACTGTTTTTATGACTAGAGAACATATTGAAGATAGTTTAGTAAGCTAGTTTGTAAGATAGATACTACTGAAAGGAATAAAAAAAAGACCACGTTATATAATTGTAATGTGGTCTTTTGATTGTTTTAAGAATTATTGCGTTAAGTTTTGTACGGTAGTTTTAAAGATGAAACCATCAAGAAACTCAATTAAAAGTAGTTTTTTATCTTCTGGCATCCTTTCTATTTTTTTAAATTGAGCTAACAATTTTTCATCAATAATATTAACATTTGCTTTATCTTCTAAAGTTCCGTTAATAAGGTAATCGGGTGAAACCCCGCTCCCGCTAGTATTTACTAGCGGCAAATAAGAGTAAGCAACTAGAAATTAAATTATTAAAATAATAGATAAAGATGAAGCCACAACAGTAATGTTGTGGTTTTGTTGTTTTTAGGAGTATGCTTTTTTGGTTTTAATATCTCTAATAAAGGCAATGCTATCTACAAGATGTTTTTACGAATAGTTGTTCCTTATAAGAAAATTATTTAAAAATGAAATGATTACTGAGCTTGCCCAAGTAGAGTTATACAAGGTAGTTTGAAATTGAATATTTTAAACTAGGTTTAAAAAAGTAAGAGAGAAATTTTCTATCTTACTTCATATTAGAAATAGAAGTTCTTTGATAGTAATGGCATTTTTGGCAGTAGGTTTTCCTGTTTTCTTGAATTCTCATTGCTTTTTGAACTTGAAATCGTTGTGAGTAGATAGAAAAATCCATAGATATTAAAAATCGCCCTAAAACTGGACCTCACGCTAAGTTTTATAAAGATCAACAGAAATAATAGTATATAAAAAATGTTTAATAAGAAGATAAATACATTTATTTTAATTATTCTTTTAACAAGTCTAATTGTTTTTATATTGAAAACAAGATTTAGTTATGTTCCTAATAAGTATGAGAAAGAATTAATAAGCTATTTTAGTGAGGTTGCTTTAAAAACTGAATTTTATGATACTCCAAAAAAAATTGTAAAATGGACTAAACCAATGAAAATTTATATATACAAAGGAAAAGAAAATGAAAATCAAATAAAAGCGATAAAGAAAACTATTTACGCTATTAATAATTTAGTTACAGATGGTTTTAAAATAGAGTTAAGCAATAATGAAAAGAGCAGTAATACATTTATTTATCTTTGTGGTAAAGATAAGGTTGCTGAACTAAATCCAAGGTTTTATAAAATGTTTAATGAAGATATTGATTATGAAGTTTCAGGTTTTGTAAATATGAGATATGACAGAGCAAGAAATGTTATTGACGAAGCTTATATCTACATAGATCAAGTAGACTCTATCGAAATCCAACAATCTACTATTTTAGAAGAGATTACTCAAAGTTTAGGTTTAGCTAATGATCCAACTTCGCATCCAAATAGTATTTTTTTTGAAAATAAAAATGAAGAAAGTAATATGATGAATGAATATTCAAAAATAGATAGAGATGTAATAAAATTATTATATCATCCTGAAATGAAACCAGGTTTAAATTTAAAGCAGGTAAATAATGTAATTAAAAAAATATTTCAAGAAGAAAGAGACAAGAATTAAGAGTTATACATTTCATTCTTTTTATAAATGTTAACATAACTTTTTATATCTCCATTTTTAACTTGAATATTTATAGTTATTTCTTGAACTCCATGTCGTTTTTCTCCAAAAGTAATGATTGGTTCATAATTAATTTTATAAAGGCTAAGTAGCTTATCTATTTTGTTTTTTTCGATGTTATCTTTTTTTTCTTTATCCCTAAATCTATTTAGTTTCTCATAGCCTATACCTAAAAATGATACTCCTAAACTAATTACACCAAAAGTAATGTATGTCGCATACACACTAACTACTGTAGATTTTGAAATTAAAACACCTCCAATAATTAAAAAGAAACCAATTATAATTGAAACATAAAAAAAGAAATAAACTGAACTTTTTTTTTGTCTATTAATTTCAACATTAATATTTACTATATCTAACTTCTTTTCAAGTTTTTCTTCAAGCTTGATGTCTGGACAAACAATATTAAACGATTCTTTTAAACCAGTCAAACTACATGTTATTCCATTATAAAAATTTGTTTTTTGATTTTCACATAAATCACAGTGTTTTCCAAAATTCATGTTTTTTAGCTTATTTTTTATAATATTCAATTTGTCGTTCCCAAATCATACTTAATACACCTTTTGAACTTCTTTTTTTAGTAATCCAATTTCCAAACTTATCATAAACATATTCAAAAGATGTTTGGTGTATTTTCTCTCCTTTTTCATTAAACCAATCTTGTACTAGTAAGTTATTGTTTTCATCATATGTTGAAATAAATTTAGTGAAACTACCACCTGTGCTAAATTTAATTTGAACATCTTCATTTCCATTCTTATCATAAGAATATACTCTCTTATCTTTTAAGCTACCATCTGGTTTATATTTTAATTGTTCAATTCTTTCTTTTTTATCATTGTATTTATAAATATACTTCCAAGCACCATTACTGTTAGGTGAACCCAAAATCATTTCTATATTATTACCTTCACGATCATATTTATTTGATTGAGTTTTAGTTAAAACATTTTTAACATTGTAAGTTTTTACTTCAACTAAATTATTTTTTGAATCATATTTATAAGTCCAATAATTTTTAATTTTATCAGATGATTCTCTTTTGATTGCTTTTATGGCATTTCCGTTCTTATCTCTATTGTATATAGTTTTTTCATACAAAGCCCCATTATTAGGATTATATCTTCCACTTTCAATTACTTTCTCATTCTTGTCATAAATTGTATACTTATCAATATTAGAAGCTAGAACCTCATCCCTATTTTTTAATTGACCGTTTTTGACTTTATATAAAGCCTCCTTAATCATTTTCTTTTTAGGTTTTAAGTAGTCCGTTTTAGATTGACCACTAACATTAATCAATGATGTCAAAAAAAGAAATATTGAAACATATAGAGTCTTTTTTTTCATATTATGCAATTTAAATTTATTAAAGCAAATATATTGATTCTAACCTAAAAGAGTCCCTAAATAGGGACTCTATAATATTCAATTATTTCAACCAAATCTTTTCAGCCTTATCAAATCCAACCCGATTAAATTTTTCATCATATCCACGAGAAGCGAGTTCATAACGAATAAATTTTTTAAGCGGAATTTTAGCTAAAAGAATAAAGCGTAAAGTTTCCCCGCTCCCGCTAGTATTTACTAGTGGCAAATAAAAGTAAGTAACTAGCAATTAAATTATTAAAATAATAGATAAAGACGAAGCCACAACAGTAATGTTGTGGTTTTGTTGTTTTTAGGAGTATGCTTTTTTTGTTTTAGTATCTCTAATAAAGGGAATTATTTAAAAATGAAATGATTACTGAGCTTGCCCAAGTAGAGTTATACAAGGTAGTTTGAAATTGAATATTTTAAAATAGATTTAAAAAAGTAAGAGGGAAGTTTTTTTATCAAAAATGCTAATACTTAGCAAACTAATTAAGGTTACAGGTTTAACACCTCTGATTATCGAAGCTCAAATTATAGAATTTATGGCGATTCTCTTGGATTTTATAGGTTTTCCTTAGTGAGTTTGTAGCTACTGAACAAAAAACTTTTTAAAAAAGATGATACACAAAACTAATACTAATATTAAAACGCTTGTCAAATGCCCTCGTTCTTGAAAGGAGGTATTTTTACTTTCTATTAAAAACAGAGCCTTGCTTATTATTGGATCCGTCTCCTTTAAAAACGCTTCATATTGTAAGCTAACAATATAATCGGGAATAACTCCCCTGCCCCATGGAATATCTTTATCTACATCTTCATCAAAGACAACTTTTACAAGAGGGATACGCAATTCAAGACCTGTATGTTTTAGGTGTACCCTATTAAATTTTAAAGCATTCATTTGGTAATAGGTTGATCCTGTTTCTCTACCTATTATCACTCCTCTTTTTTGCTTAAAAAAAAGAGCTGGAAATATAGTCGATGCTGATTGAGAAAACTCATTTATCAAAAGATAAACGTCTCCTTTAAAATTTATTTCTGTATTTGGTTTAATCGTTGGAAAATTATCTTGAGCTAAGATATACTCATTTTTATTTCCACTATATCTATAATTCTCAAATAACACATGGTTCTGAGGTATATTTAAACTATGTTTAAAACTTTGATATGTGGTATTTGAATTTACTTTTTGATATTGTGTTACTGAAAAAGGAGCGGTTGCTATAAAAGAGTATAATCTTTCTATATTGTTAACTTCACCTCCCAAATTATCTCTAACATCTATTATTAACTTACTCGATTCTAACTCATTTACACTTTTAATAAACCTCCCTATACTATCGATGTCTTTATCTGTAAGCTCAAATGTATTGATATCAAGTAAATAAGTAGAATTCTTAAAGTTAGATACATAAAAATTAGAGTTTGCTGAATAATGCTGGTAATTTGGTTCATAACTTTTAAGAGTGGTTTGAACATACGTAAAGTTTTGTCGAGAACCATCACTAAATTCAAGACTTAACTCATCTGTACCATCTTCTGAAGATATAAAGTGATAATATTTCCAAAAATCAAAAAGCAATATTCTTTTTTCTACTGTATTGATATACCCATCTCCTCCATAAACAAGTTTTCTTATCTTAAAAATTAAATTTTTAACATCTTTTTGGTCAATACGAACAATTCTCTTGTTTAAATACTGCTTATAATCCGGATGAGTTGCATAAACTATCACACTGTCGTTTGTAACTCCAAATAATACAGGTGGGTACGTAATTTTTCTGGAGGGATTCTTTTTTGAAATTATGTTTGTATGGCTATCTCTAATCTCTTTTAATACTCCCATTAAAGATGCTTTAAACTGATGAGAAGTCATTGAGTTTTTCAATCTTTTTTCTACCGAATCAAAAACACTGTCTAACTCTTTTTTAGATATATAATCATATAGTCCTGGATGACTTTCTTCCAAAGAGTTTTTAAAAACGATAAAATCCTTTAGCAACTCACTTTTAGAAAATTTATAAGAACTAGGTCTTTTTATTTTTTTTGAAGATGGTAAAAAAGTAGTTGTAAGTCCAAATATTCCCATCGGATCCACAGGTTTCCCTTTATAATCTACTGAAAACATTATAGAAGGTGCTTCTACAGAATGGTAGGAATAACCTACATACCCTATGGTTTCTCCTTTTCTTATTTTATCACCCGTTTTAAAAAACTTAAAAGGTCTTATCCCTAAAAATCTATACACCCTCCCTTTTTCATCCTTAATACTTAATAGTACCGATATTCTACTAGGCGTTAACTTTTGATTATTTGCAATAATCTCTCTAATTTTTCTATCTTTTTCTAAAGGTTTCAGTGAATCATTTATCTCTGGAATATCATATGTAGAAGAGTATGATAGGGTGTTGTAATATGAATAATCCAATGTTTCTACCTTTCCAGATATTGGAGAAATTACTTCAGAATTTTCTTTTGCAGTAACAAAAAGGTTACTATAATTTAATTCCTTTTTTATATAATCTTGAGGTGTAAAAATTATTCCTGAACCAATATCTTTCCCTTTAATTATCCATACATCGGATACATCTTGAGACATTGAAAACAAAGAAAAAGAGCATGCGATTAAAAGAAATATTACTTCTTTTTTCATCAATAATTTGATTTGATTTATAAAAACTGCTATTAACTCTTCCTACGAAGTATTAAAAAAACCTTAGAGTTAATCTGAATTAATAAGACTAGATAAGGATTTTAAGAGTAAAACCTCATCTCCTTTTTTATATCCAAATTTATGTAAAACAATTTTTTTGTTGCTATCCATTATCAAAACTTGAGGAACACCATACCAATAATTTAAAAGGTTATTTCTTAATCGAAAATACTTATCAAAATACATGTTAAAATCCCAGTTATTTTTTTGAGCTATCAACCTAGCGGTATTATAATTATTTGGCGTATCATCTGAAACAACAATCATTGTAATCTTCCCTTTAATTTCATCGTATATTTTATTTTTTTGTATAGCATTAAACTCATTAATACAAGGTCTGCAACTAGATAACCAAAATAAAAAAGCAATGGGTTTATCATAAGATTCTAGCTCGCTACCAGTAACGATATCACGGGACTTTATAAAAGGTTGAAGGCTAATTTTAGAATTAAACGTATGAACCTCTCCTACTCTAGAATTCTGAGCATTAAGATTCGTATAATTAATACTAATTAATACGAGAATAGCAAAGCCTATCTTACTGTACATAAATTACTTTTATTAAAAAAATATTCATAATTAGATTTTGGCGGACAAATGGTATTGTAAACACAATTTGAACAAACATCGTCATTTAATTTAATATCAAACCAACTCTTTTGTTTATCTAATTCTGTATGTAATATATCCGCTACAGAATTTAACGCTATATGTCCAACTGCTTCTAAATTAACATTTGTAAATATATTTCCTGAATTATCTACATATAATTTTCCAAAAAAGTTTGGATTAACTTTTTTTAAAGTGTTAACCTTTCTTAAGGTTAGTTCTTGTGCTAAAATATCTTCTTTTTCCAGAAAGATATGTTTTTCAAAAAAATCGATATTTTTTTTATTGTAAAAAGGTAAAATAGAATAAGCACTTATTTTAAACTCATTTATTGTGGCCTCAGATGAAAAGTAATCTTCTTCATTTTCTATAATAAAATGGAACCTATGCTTAATTCTTTTTTCAGTAAGTACATTAATAGCATTCTTTATTTTTAATAAATCTATATGCTTCACATGTACAAATAGCACAACATTATACCAGAACTTATTATTAATAATAGTAAGTAATCGCTTTAAACTATCTATTTGATCATTAAAAACATCGATGTGAAAAAATAAGTTTTTAGTGAGCTTAAATGGTTCTAAATACATTAAAAACTTGTCTATATTTTCATATGCTGAAATGTCTGAACCAGTAAGATTTATACTTGTCAATTCATTCAAGTTTATCTTTTCTAAAAAACGGAGTAACTTATCATAGTCCAATTGTTCATTACTAGGCTCATTCTTACCACAATATAAAAATTGATTGTAAGCATTTTCTAAAAAAGCATCATTTTTCTGATTATTTAAAAGGATGTTTAATTCTTTTAAATAGGAAACTATTTTTTCACCAATTGACAATGAATTTGAATCTCCAGTTCTTAATTTAGATTCATCTCTTTGAATATTTATAATATTTGTCATTTGAAAAGGCAAATCGCTTAGTTTATTTATAGGAATCAGATCTCCCATAAAATGATCCTTTATCAATTTTACAAAATTGTTTATTTCTGATGAATTTTCCTCTAATGAATATCTAATCACATTATTGTTTGCACTTACTTTATTTAAAAAACTAATAAGCGCTGGCTGTTCTTTAAACTCTATTTTATTCTTACTTAAAGTATCGTACAAAAAACAATCGTTATTTACTATGGAAATTGATACCGTTGGTTCAATAATTAGGCAAGATTCTTGACTCATATCGTTATAACTTTAGTCATTATTTCTTCGTATATATTTCTATTTCTTTCCAAATAAGAAACTTTTTCAGCAAGTTCATCTGTAAATTTTTTATCATTTTTATATGAACTACACGGAGGAGCATAAGCAGAATCAAGATCCAAACTATGATTATATATCATACATTGAGAACACGAATCATTTAAATTACACGAGTTGCATCTTGACTCCACAATATTATAACTAGTATTGTATCTTTCTGTAATATCTTTTAAGTCAATAGTTACTCCAAAACGATTTACCTGCCCGAGTCCATTTTGATGTCCTACCGTTTCACAAGGCAGTAATTTTCCATTTACAGTCACAAACATTTTTACTGAAAACGGAGTACAAGTTCCTGTAGGTTTTCGGGAAACATAACTTTTAGTACTTGTTAAATCATTGTAATCTTGATATACACTCCCACTTCTTGTAGATAAAAACCCAGCCATTTCTTTAATTATTGGCAAGTTTAAAAACATGTCATTTTCTAATACTTTTTTATCTTTTGCCTTGGTATAACTATGATGAGAATTTGCGTACATCTCTAAGAATTTTTCTTGATATTCAGGAGCAATCCCTGAAGTATTAAGATCTCCTATTGAGGGTGCTTTTCCATACCTCTCTTTAAAAAACTCATTTACTTCTTCAACAGAATTTTTATTGTGAATAACTGCATTAAAGTTTACGTTAGTTTTAAAATAATCGGGATATTTCTCTCGCAATAAATCAATGTTTTTAACAACAATATCATAAGAACTTTTACCATTTCTTAGGTATCTGTATTGGTTGTTTTCTTTATCTCCATCTAAACTAATTAATAAATTAAAGTTGTTCTCTACTATAAAATCCATATGCTTTGCTAGCATAACTGCATTCGTTGTCATTGTAAAAACAAACCTATTTTTTTTAACATCTAATGACTTGATATAATTGACAATCTTTTTAATAACTAGAATACCAGATAAGGGCTCTCCCCCATAAAAACTTATATATATTAGTTTATCTAACGATGTATTTAAAGAAGAATTCCATTTAGGAACTAAAAAATCTATAAGGTTTTTAGCTAGCTGAAAATCTAGTTTTTTATTATTTCTTTCATCATAATCCCTATAAAGAGAGCTATAAAAGCAGTATTCGCAATCAATATTACAAAAATCGGTAACTTCAAAAGTAACTTGACGCATATTTGCAAGAGACTTCTCTATATCTAACTCAGTTAATCTCTTTGATAAAAACTTTTCATCTTTCTTTTCTTTGTTAAAATATCCATTTTTAACAAAAACGTGATATTTTTTTAGATAATAAGTTAATTCATCATATAATACCTCTCCATACCCTTTTAAATAAATTACATTATTTTCATTTTTAGGTGGTATAAAATCGGGATTATCAATTAACCATGCTAGTATAGGATGGCATATGTGCATGCGGTTTTCTTTATCATAAAAATAATGATTCCCATTGTTTGATGTAAAAGTGCAATAGTTTAACATTTTAATTTTTTTTTAGTTGTAAAATACAAGTGATGCCAGCATCACTTGTATTTATAATTGCCCTCTAACAAGGCCCTTGTTCGCCGCGACCAATTGAGTGCAAATTGTCAGCTGCGTTTGCGCTGCTGTTTGCCGCTACACTAGACCCACCACAATTGGCATAAAAACAACCACAAGTACATCCTCCTCCATAAACACTTTTTAGTTGGTCATTACTAAGTGTATTATGATTTAGCTTTGATAATTTTAAATTCTTCATGATTATAGAATTTATGAGATACCTACTCGTTAAAGGCTTTTCGGTTTTCGCCTAGGGTTGAATTATATGTTTTTTAAAAAAACTTCTTCAAACCACCCTCTAAACGTAAAACAATATTTTACAGATGGTTAGAAAAAAAATACTAGGCTTTAGCATTTTTTTTCTAAATTTAGAGGATAAAAAAAATTGACTATATTTTGGAAATTGGATATACCTTAAAAAAAATTCGAGAAGAGAAAAATATTTCTCAACAAAAAGTTGCCGACTACCTTGACATTCCTCAAAGAACATATTCTAATATGGAAAGCGGAAAAAGTAAAATATCATGCCAACATTTATACAAACTAAGTTCCTATTTTGGTTTTGACTTGGTTGAAAAACTACAAACTCAATGCTTCATTTTACGTCAAGGAAAGTTACCTATACAAAAAAAAGATATCAAAACTAAAGACTATTATGAAAAGCTTATTGCTAATTATGAAAAATCCATAAAACAAAGAGATGAGATGATTTCCTCGTTAATAGACAGGCTAAAATATTTAGAAAAAAAACACTGTTAGTAATTGCTAGTAGCTAAAAATTTCTACGAATAAAATTTCTTCAATTTTACTCTCCTCTATTCGCATATCATTTTTCTACCGTTTAAATTCACCCGAGCTAAAAAATTACCATCTTTGCATTTTTATACAATTTTGGATTTAAACTATAACATAATTTCCCTTATAGATATTCTTGGCGTAATACAAGGAGTTATTCTTGGGTCGTTATTATTATTTGTACACCAAAGTAAAAGGAAGTCTACTCTATTCTTGGGGTTGTTTATTTTAGCTTATTCATTAGAGTTTATACCTTCTATACTAACAGACATTAAACTGGTAGAATACTACCCGCAACTTACCTATTTACCATTTGACTTTATTTGGTTGATGTTTCCGTTATTTTACAAATATGTTAGGCATATCTCTGTATTTCCTGAAAAATCTAATTATATTTATTTATACCCCGGAATACTATCCTTTATTTTTCAGTTAATAATTTTCTTTTTCCCTCTTGAAATCCAAACTACTATTTACGAATCAATTCCTTATTTACTGTTCTCGTTACTGGGTATATTATATTCTATCTGGATAGCAATAAAAACTGTTCAATGGATTAATTTACATATAGGAGAAGTACATAATCAATTTTCAAAAACGGAAAAGAGGGAGTTACAATGGGCAAAGTTATTTGTTATTATTGGGCTGCTATTTATAATCTCTAGTATTTTTGCTGCTTTTTTTAAAGAATCATTTTGGGTTGCTCTCCTTTTTTCATTAGTGAATGTTGCCTTACTCTATTGGGTTTCACTTCGAGGTATTTTGCAAAAAAACATTTCTCCGTTGTTTCAGAATGTAGTATCCAGTAGTACAACTATAACTGCTACTAGCCAACTATCAAATAATAAGAAAACTTCTAATTTTACACCAGAAAAAGGAGAAGTTCAGGAAAAAGAAAGCCTAGAAAAACAAGAATTGTTAGTTAAAAAAGTTACAGATTATATAATACTGAATAAACTTTATATAAAAGAAGACCTCACAATTGTTGAAGTAGCTAAAGCTGTTAAAAAACATCCAAAAACAGTTTCTAGTGCCATTAATAAAGTACGTAACGTAAATTTCAACACTTATATTAACACCTTCAGGATTGAAAAAGCTAAAGAATTATTACTTTCTCCAATAGCTCAAAACTTAAGTATTGAAGGAGTTTCTAACGAAGTAGGTTTTAATAGCAAGAGTGCCTTCTATGCAGCTTTCAAGAAAATTGTAGGTACAACACCTACACTATATCAAAAACAAAACAGCTAACATATTTTTTATCTTATATAAAGAACTTAAATAGCTCTATTTTGGTTTTGACTTTTCTATCTTAAGGGTTCTCAAATTCAAAACACCTTGTCCTGATTCCTGAATTATGTACATAAACACTCCATTTTATAGTTTTTTTGTACTGAAATCCGAAATCCAAACCTCTGCTCTCCCCCATTTTTAGGCTGATTACTTTTTTTCAGAAATCTTTGTATGGCAAAAACAAATAGCTATACAGCATGAACAGGTTTACAAACAAAACGAACAAAATTCTACTGGTTTTCTTGTTCTTATTGTGGAGCAGTTATATAGTTTGGGAGATTCAAATACAAAAATGGATTACAAATACTAATTACACTAATACAGTAATCAGAGTAGATTTGATTTTTATACTCCCCTTCTTACTTATTGTAACACTATATGTAGGCTACCTAATCTTTAAAAATTTTAAAAAATGAGAATAATTATGAGTAAAATCGTAGTCGTTATGATTATCCTGGCTATTTCATTAGCTAGTAATGTGCAGGCACAATCGCTTAAACAATTATTAAAAACAAAAAAAGCGAATAGTCTCAAAAAATGTGAAAGAAAAAAAGGCTACTGGTACAAAGAAAAATGTTGGGCAAATTTTACTGAATTTGATACTAATATTACCAAAGCAAATATAGATAGTGTGGTTACTGAGCAGATGAATGCTGCCAAAAATTACGGACTTACCATAGGTAACGACATCAAAGCAGTAACGTTTTTTATGCCAGAACGCAATAAAAAACAGATGTTTGCCATTACCGTTTTTAAAGAAAACAATCAACAATATACCTTATTACAGATGGGTGATTTTGAAGAAAAAAAAGAAAACCTTTTGCAAGCTATCCTTATAGAAGGACATATTATGGATTTTGGTGAAAACCAAGAAGAAATGCAAAAAGCTGTACGTGCCTCCGGAACTTCCCAAGCAAAAATGTATGTAACAGATAACAACAAAAAGTTCACCAGTCAAGGAAGACTAAAATATATAAATACTGAAAAAACAGTACCCTTTAAATTAATAGCTGGCGAAGAGTTAGTAGGAATGGGAGATACCACTTTAAAAGTAAAAGGAGAGGAAGTTTTTCTAAACGGAACCTTGGGTACCAAAGCCTATAAACAATTTAAAGACCTGATAAAAGAACATCCAGAAGTTAATACCGTTGTCTTACAAAATGTACCAGGCTCAGTTAACGATGAAGTAAATATGCATACAGGAAGGTTAATTCGTGAAGCAGGATTGAACACCAAGGTATTGGCAGACAGTGAAATTTCATCAGGCGGAGTAGACTTGTTTTGCGCAGGTAAAGAACGCATTGTAACTAAAGGGGCTAAGCTAGGTATCCACTCTTGGGGAGGCAATGGAATAAGCGCAAATGATTTACCTAAAGATCACCCAGCTCACCAATATCAATTAACTTATTTCACAATGTGTTTAGGTATTGATAAAGGTCCTGACTTTTACTTCTTAACATTAGAATCAGCCCCTGCGGACGACATGTACTGGATGAAAGACCAAGAAATAAAAAACTGGACTGTTGCCACCAAATTTATAGAACAATAAAAACCTAAATAACAATTAAAACCAATAAACAATGAAAGTGATAAAAAACATTTTAACAGTAATCATCGTATTAACATCTATATCATTATCAGCACAAGAACTTAAACATGTAGATAAAAGTATCATAAACGTTAATGACTTACCAGAATATGTAGTTATAACCTCTGAAAACACTAAACTATTAGGGGGTATAAATATTACCATAGACTCTAAAAAATCTGATTATCAAAATATCTTAGAAGAATTAGAAACATTACTTCAAAATAGAAAAAAATTAAGAATAAGAAACCAAACCGATTTATTAAACGCACTATCTAAACTAGGCTTTGCGTATGTGGATGCTTATAATGCAACTGCTGGAACTTTGGGTGTAGGTGGTGGCAATGATATAGATATCTTTGGGAGTGAAGCTAAGTACCGCATCAATATGGTGTTTAGAAAAAAAACTGATTTCAGAAATTAAAACTGCACACTAAAAACTAAAAAAACAAGCCTCTATTAAGAGGCTTGTTCTTCTTTAAAATATTGAAAAATATAGCTCTATATATTAAATTAGCAGTTAAAAAATCGTGAATTACTTAAAATATAATTTTCAATAATAAAATATATGAATCCTGAAAACAAAAAAGCATTTAAGGAAATTTTCATTCTATTTATTGGTACTATTTTAATTGTATTTTTTTTGTTTAAAATTTTTGTTTGGAAATATAAATAATCCTCGAAGGGTTTACTCTGTGAGGAATTAATTAATATGATTTCTTTTAATGAAAAAATTAAATATTTCACTCAAAAACAATCAAATCAAAACAAAGAATGTCGCTCTAAAAAGATGGCATTCTTTGTTTTTTCTTAAGAACTCTGCTAAATCTTAATCTAAGAATTTACCTTAGAAAAAATCATAACCTTTTTTGTTCTTCTGTTTTTTTTCTATTTTCTTTCACTAAATTTCCTCCTAAGTGATAAAGTAAGGTCACACCAAACCTTCTTGAATCTGGTTTGTTATTATAGTAATAATCTATAATATCACTTTGAGAATAGGCTTCATAATGGTTGGTGTTAAATACATCACTTATAGTCAGTTGCGCTACTAATTTTTTATTTAGAAATGTTTTTTTAATTCCGAAATCTACATAACCTGTTGCTTTTGTACTGTACAAACCAAGTAACTCCGATGAAAACCAGTGTGCAGAAAGATTCATTTTATAGTCTTTTGGCAAGGAAATATCTTGTTGTAATGTAAATGTTGTAGCCCACTTTGATAGTTGTTTTTCTCCTGAAACTTGTGAAATAGGATACGTAGTATAACTTATGTCTGAAAAGAAAAGTAAGTTCCAAAACGAATATAACTTAAATGGGGTTGATACGGTAAAATCAAAACGTTCTCGATTACCAAAATTATCACTTTGACTTTTAATAGTAGTACCATTATCATCTACCAAAAGCCTTCGATTTATAAAATTATCACTCTGGTTATACGTTGCTGAAAAAACATAGTTATTTTTTAGGCTATATGTAAACGAATATACCCAAGCCAATTCAGGTACTAAATTAGGGTTTCCTGAATAATAGAAGTACTGATCTCTATACCATCGTACTGGATTTAAATCGGTGTAAGATGGACGATTGATACGTCTATTAAGCGAAAAATCTATTTTATTGTCTTTATTTAAAACTTGTCCTATTGAAAAAGAGGGAAACAGCTTAGTGTATTGCCATTCATTTGTTTCATTTTCTTTTACTGTATACCCTTCTGCTTTGGTATTTTCTACACGAAGCCCAACATCTATTGTTGTTTTATTTATTTCTTTTGATCCTGTTATATATGCTGCTACAATCTGTTCTTTATATTTATAGTGATTACTTAATGCTGGTACTTTTTCATACCCCCCCTCTTCTAACGATTCAAATTCGTATTGATTATCATTTTTAACCTTAGCATATTTAAGACCTGTTTTAATAACATACTTCTTAAAAGGCAAATTAGCATCAATCTGTGCTGAAAAAATATCTACATTTCCTGGTTGATGTGACTTGAGTACATTGGTATTTAATTTATTTTGATTTGCATCATAATTATCTGTTATCAGTATTCCATCTGAATAATTTCGATAGGATGTATAATTAGCATCTGCTGTTAATTTTTTTCCTAGAGAATCTATTACAAATAGATAGTGCATACTCCCCGCATCGTAATGATAAGGTTCAATTATTTTATTATCTGTTAATGTGTAAGATTGTAATTCTTTGAGATTATTAAATTTATTAACTGTAGAATAATTTTGTTTTTTAAAGTCATCAAAGTAGCCATGATAGTTAATACTTAAACTATGTTTAGGTAAAAACTGCCATTCAGTTCCAAATCGCCAAGTATAATATTTTATTTTATAGTTACTTTCGTTTTTACGACTAAGCCACAGAGATTCTCCGTTTTCATTGATGGTATTTCCACTTTTATTTTTGGTAAATCTATGAGGCGTATTATAATCAAAAGAACCATATAAATTTACTTTTTTTGTACGTAAACTTGCCGAAATATTTTCGTTTGTCATCCAATATTTCCCTTTTGAAATGGTAGTTCGTAAATTGACTGCATAACCCTTTTTTATTTTTTTTTCGAGAACAATGTTAATTATACCTGTATTACCTGCTGCATCAAACTCGGCTGTTGGTGATGTTATCAATTCTATCTTTTTAAGGTCTTCAGCACTCATTCCTTTTAATAAATTTGACAATTGTCCTCCAGATAAATAGGTCATTTTACCATCTATCATAATATTTACCCCAGACGCCCCTCTAAATAAAATAGCATCATTTTGTCCTACATTTATGCCTGGTAATTTTTTTAACATATCAAGAGCAGATTGTCCTGTTGTAAGAGTAGATTTTTTTAGGTTAAATGTTAATTTACCTTTACCAGCTTCAATAAGTGGTTTTTTAAAATTAACTACTACTTCCTTTAATGCATTAACATCTTCTTTTAAGGTTATATTTATCTTTTCTTCATCAGTTACTTTTTTTTCTCTCGTAATCATTCCTACAAAAGAAAATACCAAAACAGCTCCTTTAGTTGTTTTTATTGAATATTTCCCGTCTAAATTGGTTACTGTTCCTTTATTACTTCCTTTTATAAAAATAGTTGTACCTGGTAATACTTGATTTGTAACATCACTAACGACTCCTTTAACTTCAACCTCCTGTGAAAAAACAAACCATGGGAAAAGAATTAAAAAGTAACGTACAAGTATTTTGATATAATTTTTCATTATTTAATTTATTTTTTGGTTAGATAGATTTACTATCTATAATCATTCAACATATTTAGTTTCTCGTTTTACACAAATCCCTAAATATTAAGTACTACTTAAGAATGACTTATTTTTTTTTGATTTTTTAAGTTCTAGAAGTTTTTCATTACAATTAGTTGCATAAAATATTCTTCAACTCCTTTTAAAAAGTTGCAATTATTTTCAAAAAATTGAATGTGGAAATGTTTTTTCTTTACACATAGCTTTTTACTTGCTCTAAATATTTAGACGCATTTTATAATCCAAAGGTTTTAACTTTTGATTACGCTATCATTAAAAGAAACTAGAATAACTTATAAAAACCAAGATGATATTTATACTTTGTTTTTCTCTAAAAAATTATACTAACAAAGGAGGAGGTCTGGAGAAGAATTTATATAAAGTAAAATTACTTATAGCAATAAACCTGTAATTTTTAATAATTGATTTTTGAACTATAATTTCAAACCTATCAATAATTAAATTTTGGAAATTAGGAGTAAGTGCAGGAGTTAAATCATGTGTTATACTATGGTCACACATGGTACAATGTACTGCATGATCCATATCATCTGTATGCATCAATACATGAATTCCTGTCATTTTCACTGATAGAAAAAGCACAAGGAATAAATAGGTTACGCTATTCTTTAACCATCCTTTTTTCATTACTTGTAAACTTACTAAAATTAACTTGAAAAAATGTTAATTTCACACTTGCTTTCGCTAAAAAAAACATATAACT
>NZ_JBLWTZ010000038.1:0-13757 GCF_048269885.1 Tenacibaculum sp.
GGTTACATTGCAGGGCATAACAACCTCGAGATATAAGCTTATAAATCATTGTTAATAATAAAATCAGTATATACTCAGCCCCTTTAAAAGGCAGCATAACGAGTTCTCATAGTTGTAAAATAATATATGAAAATCCCTGAAACTTTTCAGTTTCGGGTTTTTTAGTTGGTTGAATTTAAAACGATTAAGTTAAATTAAACCAAATGTGAAGTGCATACCATAAAACACACCACGGCCAAAGATTTCAGCAGCAACCAACGCCACCACACAACGAGGCTATAAAAGCGCACTTTATTGCTCTCTTGATTGTAGAGTTAAAGTTTCATGCCTGTCATTAATGTTCTTGCTTAATGATAAAAACAAGCACCTTTAATAATCACTGTTATATAAATTTTGGAACAGAATACAAATTAATAACTCGACTCAAATCAGCTTTACTTAATCGACTAAGTGAACCTGATGGCACTGAAAATACCATATTCATGAAATATTCTGATTCATACTTACCTAAAGAGCGAGATAATTCGTCAAGCATTTGTTTATACGTATAACCATGAATAGGTTCTGGTATGACTGTATCATTTTTCCTTTTATACGGTCGATGTATACCCATAAATGCACCTTGATATGCGTGCTTTTCCTTTCCTGATGCGAGAATTAATAAACATGCAGATGAACAATAGGTTTCTGTATAAGTATCGATATTATATTTTTTAACTAATGCTGCAACTTCTAATGCCCCCTTTACCGAGCCCCCACGAGACTGAAGTAAGAGGCCATCATAATGCCTATAACTCAATTGCTTTTTAAAATCAACCATTTCATCACGACTAATACGTCCGTTTAATACTAAAAACGCTTCCCCGTTATCAACATATTTATAATCGGCTGTAAAACCTTGAATAGAAAAAAAGATCGCTATAAAAATAGACAAACTAATCGGCCTTAACATTTATATACTCACCACTTGTTTCAATTTTATAAATATTACATTTTGAGTTAGGAAGTGACGCTAGTACCTTATGCATTGTATGAATGTTTTTATACTTATTATTCCCCATCATACTGATAGAGAAATCACCTAGTTCAATAGGTATTGAACCATTAAAAACAGCAACATTATTAATAATTGGTATCTTAGCTGAAAATTTCTTATCTATAATTATATTTATCTGTGTCCAAGTATTTTCTGGATTTAGATCTTTTATTAAGAATCTGAAACTATCGGTATTTTCGCATTTTGGTGGTATATGTGTCTCTATATTTTTTCGTGATATTGATTCATTCGGAGATTCAACGAAAGGTACCACGTCATCTTCAGAAGACAGAAAGTGATATTCGAACCCTAAACCAAATAAGTAATCGGGTTCAGAGCTCAATTTATAGCCGTTGCGAATGACAAAATGTGAACTATTAGTTATAAGATAATGTAATTCAAGTCCTATGTTCGGTTCAACCCGACCATCTGAAAATTGCGCTCCGAATGTTGGGCGAAGAAGATAATTTTTAGCAACATTAAAGTCATACGAAGTTATAATGCCTAAATATGGTTCAAGTTCATTATCATCAGATTTTGTAAGTGTCACCTGCCCACCAAAATCATTCATGTGATAACCAAAAAGTAAACGAGAATATGCATGCTGAACATCACTATCCCCATCTTTAGAATCAGAATATATGCCAGTATTAATACCTAAACTTAAACCATCGCCTGAAGCCAGCGCATTAAAACTTAGGCAAGAGAAAATTATATTAAAGGTCGATTTCAAATAAGACTTTAACCGCATCTTTATACTCTCCTTCTTCGACTTCCCCTGCTTCTAAGTTTTTAAAATTAAAATCAAGATAGAAATTCATATTATCACCAACATAAGGAATATTTGAATATTCGTCTATTCGATTACCATTATATATTACCTGAGGTCTTTCACATTGCTCACACCTTAAGTTATATGGTATGGAATCATCAGAATCAGTATGATTCAAATTAAATTCATCTGGATTTCCCAATGATTCAAATGTCATTTTTAATCCCGGCTCAATATGCCCTTTAACATTCACATTAAATTTTGTACTACCTGAAACCGTATGCTGGGTCGTATCATAATCAAGTTTAAACACCCCATCACCATCAATAGTGACAGAGTCTAAAAATGACGGAGTATAATTAATAACAATAGTGACTGATATCATAGAGGTTTGGTAACTTTCCACCCCACTATAACTAACCATATAAGACAATGGTAATTGAACATTGGTGTAATATAAGCCAGAAGGAACATTCGCTTCCTTAAAATCCTGAACCAATGAATTTAATTGAATACTGCTGCGATAAAACTCAAATGGCTTATACTTATTTTGAGAACTCAAGGATTTTTCAGCAACACAAGAGGTCGAACCGACCAATGCATAGTAACCTGCCGGTGAAGACTCATAATTACAATGATTATAATTAGCATTTGCGTCAATACTAGAAAATTGCCCACCATATCGAAACTCAACCCCAGTGTGTTCAAACTCAGTTTCTACTGAAGCACCAATCGAAGATTCAAAAACAATCGAATTTTGGCTGCTCTTATTAAACGCAGGCCGCCATTCATAAACGGGATGAACATTAGCATTAGCAGAGCTTTCCCATATCATTTGAACAATATTGCCATCAATGACATTCGCATTTTTCCATTTAATTTGATCTCCAACGATATCTGCATTCAGGGTAACCGCAGAAGCACCGAAGGAAAAAAAGAGCAAAAAAAACAGATAATAGCAATATTTAAATAGAAACTTCTTCATTAACTTCTTCATTAGCATTAATCACATTAAATTTTATATGGGCCTTATTACGAACCTTCTCCGGCAACTTAAATTCTTTAGTAGCTCCAGACAATAATTTATATTGATATATGCAATCACTTGAGAACTCTTTACTGCAAACATTTAAAACAGCATTAAGCATCGTATTACTATGATTAGAAAACTTGAACTTATTATCATTCAATCGTTTAATACTGTAGTTCAAATTTGGTTTTTTAGCTGGGTCCATAAAATAGACTCGGTAACCAAATGCAACAGCCACGGAAGAAACTTTACCCTCACTATATGGTACAGGTGTAATATCGACAGCATAAACTTGGTCACTATTATATTCACACTTGTCAGGTAAACATTTGTTTATCATTCTAATAGTCTTTTTTTCACCTGGTGACAACACTAGTTGACTAGGACTAATTGAGAATGTCCAATCTTGTAAATTATCTTTACTCAGTTTAGTAACAACTTTTTTACCATCAACATATTCAACCTTAGCCATTTCTAAGTTTATGAACATATCTTTACCATCATTATTTTCTATGACAATCTCAGCAGAATGTGTATCTGGATCAGCAGCTTCAAATAAACTACTGACTGCAATGGCGTTTGCATTAACACTGAATAATATAAATAATAAAACACTTAATAATTTCACTTTACCACACCTTAGAATACTTACCATCAAGATCACCCGAAATCGCATATTGTTGAAGCTGATTTAAAAATTCAATTTGATTTTTATTCTCTTCAGCATTCAGCTTTGCAAAAATATGTTCTTGACCATTAAATTTATAACTAAAGATATCAACGTTAAGATTATTTAAACTCGTTGACATGCCATCTAAAAAATTTTTCTCAATAATCCCAAGATAATAAACTTTATCAGAATCATTCCCAAGACCATGAACAACCAATTGCATTCCATCAACTTGTTCTTTGATTTGCGGAAAACATCGACTAACATATTTACTATCGTTATCAAAGCTAAAATTACACATCTGATTATTCGACGTAAGTTTAAAATTCTCACCTTCTTGTACAGAGATACTGTAAACACCATCGCCCACACGACTAACACTGACACAACCATCACCGACACAATCAACGTCATTTAATGGCGAATCATTGAAATCTTCGAAATAGGTTAAAAACGTTTTTACCTTCTTAAGTTTATTATCAACCGTCTTAACCGTACCGGGGTAACTATACATTGAACCAATCGGCTTACTTTCAGAGTTAAAACCACTTACTTCAGAGTCTAAATTAAATTTATATTTAGAATACTCATCTAAACCTATCAAAGTATAATTATCACTCACCAACTCTCGACTATTGCTGCCCGACAAAGAGTGAACATTCACCAACCCAAGATCACTGCTATCTATATTCTCAGATACATCATTATTCAAAATCAGATAAGAATTCGAGCGTTCAGACGTCATATAAATATTGTTATTCGTAATCACTGATGTTGACTCTATATCTGCAGAGATATTTTGATAATCGTCATCCGAAATATTAGCAAATGCATGTGCATCAAAATATTTACTATTTGCCGAAATATCACCACCAATTGACATTTGTGAATCATTTCCATCTAGATATTCAGCAGCATTTAATCCAGCATTAACCGTCATATCTTTATTTTGATAAACAGAATCGTTGTATCTAATGTTATTTGTTAACCTATAGCCGGTTAAATTAGAATGTTCAAAGCTAGAGCTATAATCGAAAATATCACTTAATGGAATAGAAAATGATGTCGTTATTGTCCTTTCATCTCTTGCACTACTAGAAAAATCCCTGGTTGAAGTATATCCAACATCTAAGCCCACATTCACAAACAATGTAGTATGAAAATTAGCTGACAAATTTAAAGTATCAATGTCATTACTTTTATATGCAGTATTATTATTCTCTTCATAGTATTTATTCACATAAAAGCTTAAATTACCAAATCCAACATTAGTTGAATATGCAAGTGTTAATTGGCTATAGTCTTCATCGCCATATCTCGCACCCGTCAAATCACTTACATCACTATCATTTAAGTGCAACGATTCATAATCAAGACTCATTCCAGCCCAATTTCCACTCAAGCTGTACAAATAGCCATCATAAAGATATGTTGCGTAGGCTGAAGCATTAAACGAACCATCTATATACTTTACTCCAGAACCTATATGTACGGCGTCATCAGAAGCCTGTAAGCCCGCTCCGACTAGAATCCTCCCCTCCCATAATTGCAACACACCTGACGAGTTGAAATAATTTACTTCATATCTATTTTCACCTCGTTCAGATTCAGCATTTGAAAGTGAAAATGCATAATCATATCCTCTAAGCGATGTTTGTGATGCATTATTATTTATTCGCTTGTTATAAACTTCTTTTGCATAACCATTAGGTTTTAGTACAAGTTGAGCAGAATAGTTACCTTTAGGCAATCGCTTATAATCAATAGTTTTTTGCCCTTGTCCGACAGAATCACTATATATAACACTACCATCACGAAGCAACTCAACAGTACCAGGGGCTTTCATATCAAAATAAATCTTCTTGCCATTATTGATATCTTTTAACAGTAAATTATCATTGGAAAAAAGAGAGACACTATATTCATCAGATCCTTGGCTATAATCCATTAAACTTGTTGAATTATCGATCAAAGATGTATATTCCGAATATCCAACTACCAGTGAACGCCCCTGCAGGTCATATTGATAGCTTGCCATTTGAACATCATAATCAGAATTATCTTCATCGATGGTAAAATCGCCATTAAAATTAAAATGACTACTCGCCAAACCTAATGTAGCCTCTGTATTTAAACTAGCATTGTAACTACCATTATACCCGTTGGAATAAAGTCGATTTGTTAAAATCAAGGCGTTTGCATCAGGCTGCATACTAGTAAAATCTAACTGACCTGTTTGCTCTCGCATATATGAAGCAGGCACACTCACCTTTACCGTTTTATCATCATAGGAATACATGGCCTTAACATCAGATGCCTTATCTGAATTGATAATTGAATTTAAAACACCATCAATCTTTTCATCCTTGACACCTGATTCCCGCAAAGCATTTGATAATTTTTCGCTGTCAACGATAGTTTTGACCTGCCTAAAGTTCGACTCAACTTTGATCACTTCCTCAGTTTCGTTTGGCAACAAGAAACGTAATTCATTTTTCTTAAAATCATAAAAGTGCTCAAAACCTTCAGGAATATAATTAGCTTTAGCAAATGGGATAAAGCCAATAGCAATAGCAATAGCAAATTGAGAACGCACAAGAACCCTCCGAACAATGGGCACAGAATATCGAAAACAGAAAAAACAAAAACAACAAAGTGAAATAAAAAAAAACACAGAATGCTAAATACTTTCCATGCCCATTTCTTTTACAGTCTTATATTAAAAATCCAAACCAGCTATTAAAATTGCTTTTCCTTTACAACGGTTTTCTTTAATAGAGACTTCACTTAGAGTATCGAATGAAATAGTGAAAGGTTTTATTACGCCAAGCCCATTATCCATTGGTTCTAGATCATCAAAAAAAACAGTGTTTTCTTCATCTAATTCGACTTCACCAAGAATATAATGCGCAAAGTTTTCAGCACTTACTTCACCATCTGCTTTCTCGCAAGTACTCGTTAACTCTTTAGCTGCAATGCTATAACCTGCAGGAAATGTAGAGGGGACATCCGTTTTTAAGATTAAGTTCGTTTTAACTGGCATTAACTCACCAGTATTGTTATTAACTTTAACCTCTAAACTCGGTTGTTCAAATTTAAAAACATCAATGGTATAAGAGAAAAATTTTTCATTCTCTATCGTTGTTGATAAATTTATAATTTTCAAAATGGAATCTGCAGCTAAACTATGATGACTAAAAAATAAGGCCATGAATAAACACATAGCCTTACAATCCATACCAAATATAAATTTCATATTTTTGAACCACATACAAACCATGAAAATTAAGAACAGTGAACAGCATCCATGCTGAACAATTATCATCCATCAATATCAATAATTACGGCACAGCTGCAAATGCAACATCTGCACGAATAACCGTCGTTGCTGTGATTGTATCACCTGCGATGACATTCGGCAGTTCACCACCCATACCGTTTTCTACTTTCCAGCTTGTTTTCCATGCGTCGGTAGAATTAAGCTCATAATCAGCACCAGGCGTAACTGGACCCGCAATCGCGACAGTCTCAGTAATTTTCGCATCCGCACCAGTTAAGTCGTAACCTTTTTCAGAGGTGAAAGTCACATTTTCCGCTTGATATGTAATAGAAACAGGAACTACAGCACCAGTATCTGCACCAGTAGAGTCTAGACTCACACCAGCACCAACTTGACCAGAATCTGCATCATACTGACGAATTTCTAATGGAATTTCATCAGAATCAAACTTCCCGTCATTTTGAACAGTTAACACACCATCACGTACTGCACCACCTTCTGCACCGGTCATCGTTACCCACGCACCAGGTACAACAGTTGGAATCTGCGCGACCCAGTTAATTTCTGCACTAGTAGTATCAATATCACCATCATTAGGTGTCGCACCTAACTCAACAGCAAATGTATTAAATGCCACAAGACCTAGCACTGCGGATGCGATGATTGTTTTTTTCATTTGTATTACTCCGTTATTATTTACTATATAAATTTAATTATTTTGCCGCGAACTCAACATCTGCTCGAACGACAGTGGTTGCTGTGATTTTATCTCCAGCAATAACCAAAGGCAGCTCACCACCTGGTTTATTCGAGATCGACCAAACTGTTTGCCAACCCTTTAAGCCAACTTGTTCGTCATACTCCGCACCAGGATCAATTTCTTGCATTAAAGCTTCTTTCTCCCAAACAGCTGCAACCACCCCGGTAGTATCAACACCCTTTTCAGATGAAAAACTAACGGGTTCAACCTGATAGGTTATTTTACTTGGCACAATACTTCCCGGAGTAGCCTCTGAAGGGTTAACCTCAACAGGCCCTCCGATCTGCCCCGAATCAGCGTCATACTGGCGAATCTCTAAAACAACATTATCAGATTCAAACGACCCATCATTTGCCACACTGAGCACGCCCTCCTTAACACTTCCGCCATCAGAACCAGTCATGGTTATCCAATTACCGGACACTACTGTTGGAATATTTGCGACCCAATTAATTTCAGCACTTGTGGTATCAATATCACCAGACTCAGGTAAACCATCCACCCCAACTGCAAACGCTGCTTGAGAAAGCAAACTCATTACAGCCACACTGGAAATCTTCTTTATCATAACTGCATAACCTCTTTGCATGACATCAACCACGCACAACCCCGTGGTAAGGAGTGTCATTATCCTTCTTTCGAAAATAAATTCCCTAGCATCTTTAATTTAAAAAAAATACACACTGCCAATTAACTTGCCACAAATTAAAACCTGCCAATTCCAATGTTTTATATACAAACAAATTAGGTTAACTAATATCCGGTAACCTACTGTATTTGTGTATGACATCGTTTTTCTAGCCGAATAATGTTAATGGCTTTATTCTTTAGAAGAATAACCATTAATCTCGTAATCACTCCACCACAAATACAATACAGCCGCAGTGTCCAGCATATTCCATGTGAGAGATGTTTTTTAATTAATCAAATACTACTGTGGAAGTGAGTCGCTTCTGTAACATTAATTTATACTACAACTTTATTGATTTTAATTTCAGCAATTCACTAGGAGCAGTGATACTAAAATCAGTGATGCAAATTATTTTGGATGAGTGCATAAGCAAGATTCGGTTAAGCTCGTATAAGCAAAAAAGGGGGGGAGAAATAGCATTTTTATTTAAAGAAATCCGAATAGTGAAAAAACACAATAACCCATTGAGCTAATGAAATTAACTCAATGGGTTAAGGAAAATATGGGCTAATTATCTAAAACAACCTCAAATTTAATTTTTAGCTTTCGTTTTATCGGCCACATATTATTAGCTTCGATTTTACATCCATATTCAAATCGCGCAGAGATCCACTGTCAGCGTCTACCCCAAGTACCTTTGAATATCCAGCAGTACAAGTGGGGCCCCAATTTCCTACCGTTTCTTTATAACCAGTCAATCCAAAAATATTAATATAATAAGTATTATCACATCCATATTTCACGCTCTCTTTTTGCCAAGATCCTTTTAGGGTTTTTATATTAGCTCTCGTCCAATCTTCTAAATCATCAAGAGTACCTACAGTACCCAAGGGTGGGTAACCATAATAAGAACATTTCCCTGCTACAGCACTATTACCAACAGCTGAAGGCAACACAATTTGAACATAGGGATCCCACAATACCGATAGATGTGTATATGAATGACCGTCCAAGGATGCTGTAACCGTACAAACCTCCGAAGTTCCCCGTACTACATAGTTTATTGCTGAACCACTTTCATCGGTCCGAACATCGTCATCAACGACTGAGCAATCCCCTGCAGTTGCCACGAAATGAACGAAGATATCGTCAACAGGAATACCATCAGCATCTTTCACTACCGCTTCTATAATGGCTTGATTGTTGCTATTTATTCCTGTCTGCTCAAAACTAACTATATCGCCGCTTGGGGTATAAGTATAAGTAATCACTTGAGATGCCTGTTGCGGGAAATCAGCATTTGTATAACTAGCCGTTAATATGACAGATTGATTTTCTACTAGGCCTTCACCAGCATAACCGATATCTGCATTGGCTTCTCCGAAATCATCAGTATTGACCGTTGGTTGAACAACCACTGCTTTTGGATCATTAGTAGTAAAGTGAACAGCTTGATCAGACACTAAGTTTTCATTGGCATCAACTAATGTCGCTTTAGCCTGGTTAACCCCCCCTTCAACCGGCTGATTATCCTTAATTACGTCTAGGCTCAACACCGCTGTAGCAGGATCAGCGACAAATTCGACATTCATTGAACGTTTACTATTGTTAAACGCAACGGTTACGCTAACCGTTTCAGCCTTTAAATCACTGATACTAAAGTATGCTTTGCCGTCAGCATCCGTTGTAACATTGACGTCCTCAATCTGGGCAGCACTATCACTATTGACACTCGCCGAGATGACCTGACCTTCAACTGGTTTACCATTCGACGTGAGTTTTGCTACAACCTGAGCAGTGTCCACGCCATTAGCAACAATAGAATCTGTACTGGATTCTTCAGGTAAAATTTCAAATCCCCCTTCGACAATACACGTTACGTAATAAAAATCATTTCCGCTTGTTTTAGACACACCAGTAGATAAGTCAACTACAGTATTAATATCACTAGTCCAATAAGGAATATCAACAGGCCAACCTTGTTGGATTGGTTTGGAATCAGTATAAAAACTTAATAATTCACTTTCTGTTGGTAATCGACCAACTAGTTGGCATAATTGTGAGGCTTGGGAAAAATTAAACTCTGCAACGCTCGCTCCTACGCTATCTGCATTTGCACTAGCGAATATAATCCCTTGAGACTGCGCCTCAGATAACGTCAATGGTGCTTTGAATAGACTCAAATCTTGAATGATATCATTCCACGTAGCAGCTGAATTAGGGTCTTGTACTGAAAGTCGAATCAGTGACACATCAAAGCCACCATGGTGGTCTGTCACTACAGCATTGACATAAAAGTCACCAATATGCTCTGCCACAAAATCAAATGCTTTATTTTGTAAATCTTCCGGATTAGTTAGATTCACCATTGCATCAAAACTATTGACATAAATAAGCTGCCAGTCATCATCAGAATTAGTGACATATGGAGTCAAATCTACAGTGGTGCTTTCTGAAACCAAAACAGGTTCTTTAATCACAATCGTATCTTGAATATCAATTCCTGCTTTCACTTCATCTGCAACCGTAGCGATAACGGTACCAGCAAGCACATCACCATTCGCATTTTTCATGCTGTACATGATTGGCTCAGACCCCAGAAAACCCGGGGCAGGAGTATATTCAATAATGTTATTTTCAGTATCTAACTGAACTTGAGCAGTACTACTGGTCGATAAAACGGCAGTATCCAATGTATAACCGTCAAGATCAGTAAAATCACCCACTTTATTGAGCTCTTTTTCTACATCGATCTTAGCTTCCTGGCCTTGGTAGGCAACATAACCAAATGGAGTCAATTCAGCTTGCTCGACATCGTCAGAGACAACCACACGGCTAATACCACTTATTTTTCCCACTAACTCTGCATTTGAGTCTGTTGAGTTAATAAAATATTCGTAATCACATACTTTGTTATTATCTGTTGTAATGACAAAACTCGAATCATCTTGACTTAAAATCTTACAATCAGAATCTGAAGTTAATAACTCAAGCGAACTCACTTTAATTTCTGTATTTGCAGATAGTTCAACTTTGTCGGTTAAATCAACACGATATTGCCCACTTTGCTCTTTTTTTGCAAAATCATAGCTATCCTTTGAATACGCCGTTACATATTTTTGTTCACCAGAGCCCGTACTACTGGAACCTAACTCTGTATTTTCCTCTTTATTACAGGCAGATAGCATAAATGTGACCAAAAGAATGGCAACCAGTTTAGTATAAAATTTCATTTCTCACTTTCTCATTTTTAAAGTAAAAACCTTGAGCAAAACATCCGCTTTCATAAGCAAAATCGAGCTGTTCTGCTGTCTCAACGCCTTCAATAATCACATTAAAGTTGAGCCTCCTGATAAAAGTAATGAATTCTAGCAACAATGTCCCACCGTACTCATACAGCATCCAAAAAAGATTCTTATCTATTTTTATCGTATCGAATATTCCTAACTTTAATAACGAAAAGTTAGCGCCACCCGTTCCAAAATCATCAAGCCAAAAATCCACACTCATTTCATTAAAGGTGTTTCTAAAACGAATAAAAACTTCACTACCTATAAGATCATAACAACATTCATTAATTTCAAATACTATAGATATTCTTTTACCTATACTTTCAACTCTAGATTTCAAATACAAATGTAATAATTCATTGACGATCATACTTCGATTGATATTTATACTTACTTTAATTCCTTCAAATGCTGATAAATAATCAAAAGTTTGCTTAATAAGATTTAATGCTTCAAAAGGACTTAACTCTCTAAAATATTCATCTATCTGATCATATTTTATGCCTTCAGGCCTAGACAATACTTCATAATCACAATGCCCATGGCTGGACTTTATTATTTCCAAGCGAAAGTTGTAATGTCTTTTATTCATAATCATATTGCACCTTAAAAAAACTAAGGACACAATAACACCCTTGGCCAAATAAAATTAGCAACAGCAATTAATCAACAAAAAGAAAAGCTAAAATCCTTAACATTCATACCGTTATGATTGTCAGAATTCTCAGAGTAAAATATGCAGTCTTGCATTAAGCTAAAAATAACCCCATTGGAAACAAGCTCAACCCAATCAAATCTAGCGATATATACAGGACTAAATCCAGCAGTCTCTTTATATACACGTACAACCTCTCCATTCAATACATTTCTATATATTTTATAAACTTTCTATCTCTAAAGGAAAAATATATACTTCTCACAAACTCTTTATTCACAGCGACATATGACATCATGCTACCCAGCAAAATATGGAAATACTCTCGACAAGAATAATAACTAACATTTACAAAGACATCACTATCATCTATTTCTAAATTGGTAAGCTCACGAAAATCTTTATTTGGATTAAGTATGAAGGATACGTGAGATAATAGATAATTTGACTTTTCAATGCTTATTACAGTTCTCTCTTTAATTGGATTTAGAGAAGGTTTCATATTAATAACGTCAGAGTAGAAATCCAATTGTTGGTAAAAGCAACCAAATTTTTCCCAATATTCTTTAGTCTCCATAGTCTCCAAACACACTTCTGCATCCATAGACATATTAGAGTAATAGTGTAGCCGATGATAACTTTCATCTAATTCGTCAAAAATATTTTCAAACACATTTAGAGCTTTTTTAGCAATCTTAGGTTTATCCAAAATTCGAATAAAATCAACTAATGGTAGATTGAAAAAAACAACTAACAATAACTGCTTGTACAATGTTGGTGAAGATACATTGTTCACCCAACGACTAAAAGTGACATCATCCAAAAAAGCAAACTCAACATGATACAGCTGCAGCCTTGCGATAATCTCTTTTCGCTTTAGCCCACAATCACTCTCTAAACATGATAAAACTTCTGAAAATATCATCTTACATGCACCATATGTAAAAACTCATACACTAATGTGTAATATAGAAAACTAAAAAATGTTAGGCATTGTTACAATTAAACCCAAAAAAAACATTAGCAATCAAGGAAAGGAGAAATCTAAAAGCGCTAAAAGCGTGAGGTTTCGTCCTGAAAATTTAGTTAGTCAGATTATGGAAAAAATCAAAATAATGATTGCTACCAAATAGCTAATAGATAAAAGCACTTCAGAACACAGAGGCAGATGATCATAATTTGATCATTACTGTCTAGCTTATAAGGGAAGGAAAATGTTTATTACAATAATTAAGGACATGATTTATAAGGAAGGGGATTCGTTGCTTAAGTTCAAATTCAGTTAAACAATCTTATCATTGTAGAATAAAGTGTAAAAAACCGCCGGTAAATAGCTTGTAAATTAATCATGCCCAAGTCCTTGCGATTGATCGTTCTAGACAAACGATCTGATCGCGACTTGGGCATTTAGTTCATTTCTTATTCGTCACTGTGACTAAATCAAACCAAAAGTAAAGTGCATACCATAAAACACGCCACGGCCAAAGATTTCTGCGCCAATTAACGCGACTAAAGCCAGTAAGCTATAAAAGCGTACTTTATTGCTTTCTTGGTGTGCCGATACCGACCACAATACTACTGCAATCAGCATCAAGATACATTGCGTCATGATCATGCTTGAGTATTCCGTCAA
>NZ_JBLWTZ010000039.1:0-12937 GCF_048269885.1 Tenacibaculum sp.
GTCAGTTCGAGTGATTTTTATTGAGTGATAACGAAATAAAAATTGTATCGAGAACTATTCGAATACTTCTCGATATAAATTATTTACATTTCATTTCAATAATTTTACTCGAAGTGACAATAGATAACATAACATAGAATTTTGTTAGTCCTGATATTTTCACTCAATACTAACTACTCAATTCTCAATACTAAATAAAAACTAAAATTATGAAACTTTGGGACAAAGGATTATCCATAGATAAAAAAATAGAGCATTTCACTGTTGGTAATGATAGAGAAATAGACCTACATATTGCTCCATACGATTTGCAAGCATCGTTAGCACACGCTAAAATGCTGGAATCTATAGGCATTATTACTGCTGAAGAACTGGCATTGGTAACCGAAGGCATCCAAACTTTACAGCAACAAGTAACTGACGGTACGTTTGTAATTGAGGCGCAGTTTGAAGATGTTCATTCTAAAATTGAGTTTGAATTAACGCAACAATATGGCGAGGTAGGAAAGAAAATACATACCGCACGTTCCAGAAACGATCAGGTGTTAGTGGCTTTGCAGTTGTATTACAAAGAGAGCTTACAAGATATTTTAGAAAAGACTTATACGCTTTTTAATACCTTATTGCAGTTAGCAGAACAGCATAAAACCAACTTGTTACCGGGATACACCCACTTACAGGTTGCCATGCCTTCCTCTTTCGGGTTGTGGTTTTCTGCCTATGCCGAGTTGTTAATTGACGATGTACATTTGTTACAGGCTGCTTTAAAAACAGTAGACCAAAATCCGTTAGGCTCCGCAGCAGGCTATGGTAGTTCTTTTCCTATTGACAGAGAGTTGACCACTAAAGAACTAAACTTTGCTACGTTAAAATACAATGTGGTAGCCGCACAAATGAGCAGAGGAAAAAGTGAGCGTACCCTTACCCTAGCATTGGGAAGTGTAAGCAATACCTTAGCACGTTTTGCAATGGACATCTGCCTGTATATGAGTCAGAATTTTGATTTTATCTCTTTCCCGGATGAATTAACTACGGGTAGTAGCATTATGCCGCATAAAAAGAATCCTGATGTGTTTGAGTTGATTCGAGGGAAGTGCAATAAAATTCAGGCTGCTTATACTGAAACTTTGTTGCTCTCCAACAATTTACCTAGCGGTTACCATAGAGATTATCAGTTATTAAAAGAAAACGTAATTCATGCCGTGGAAAGCTTAAAAGAGGTATTGGATATTTTTGACTATGCCATTCAGCAAATCATTGTTAAGGATATCGACCTACACGACGAAAAATACAAGTATCTGTTTACGGTAGATAACATCAATACGCTCGTAGAAAATGGGATGAGCTTTAGAGAGGCCTATCAGAAAATTGGCGGTGAAGTTACCAACGGCACCTATACTCCTGATACGTCTAAAAAGCATACGCACATAGGTAGTATTGATAATTTGTGTTTGGAACAGATTCGAGAGAAGTTTAATCAGTAAGCCGTTGGCTTTTGGCTTTTGGCTATTGGTTGTTGGCTACTGGTTGTTGGCTGTTGGCTGTTGGCTGTTGGTTGTTGGATATTGGCTGTTGGTTATTGGTTGTTGGTTGTTGGTTGTTGACTGTTGGTACGAAAATAGAAAAAAGAATTAAGAGCAGAGATTTATACAAAAGTCTTTATATGACTTCCGTCATAAGCAAACAAGTCAAAAATAACACCGCAAGAATCGTAAGAAATTAAAATCTGTTTGAGCGATAGCGAGTTATTTTAATTTAGATTCGAGGATGATGATTTTTGAGTGCAGGGTGGTTAAGACTAGATTTTTTGTTTAGCCCATCAATTCTTATTAATTTTAAAAGGAATTCGTGAACTTCCTAAGTCGGTTTCTTTTTCATTAATGAAAAAAAGAAACCGACTTATACAAAAAGGAATTTTACGGTAAAGCCTTGCATAGTTAGCTATTGGCACGAAAATAGCAAAGAGAAAAGAAAATAGACTTTTAAAGCATCTTTACTCTAGCAGCGAAGCGGTCTTTCTTCTTTATTCTTAATTGAGTCTGCAACAAATGAACTAACAAAATTCTATGTTATGTCATCTATTGTCACTTCGAGTAAAATTATTGAAATGAAATGTAAATAATTTTGTACTTCGGCTACGCTTAGTAGAGCTATCGAGAAGTATTCGAATAGTTCTCGATACAATTTTTATTTCGTTATCACTCAATAAAAATCACTCGAACTGACAGTAACCGTTTGAGATAATCACGTTGCTATGGCTCCTCATTACGACGGTTTTATCTATTGTTTAGTACTAAGAGCCAATAGCTAACTACTAAAAACCTACAGCTAATCTTTATGAGATAACCACGTTGCTATGGCTCCTCATTACGACGGTTTTATCTATTGTTTAGTACTAAGAACCAATAGCTAGCTACTAAAAATCAACCTTCAAAAAAAGTATCTCCTGCTTACAAAAAAATGGCTACTTTTACCACTAATTCAACACTAAAACCAACTCGCTATTATGCCTGAAAACTACCATGAAGAAATTGAATCGTACTACGACGAGTCGTTAAGGGATTATGAAATAGTTTGGCAACTAAAGCACTCTATGGCCTTACATTATGGCTTTTGGAACAACGATACACATACCCATCGTCAAGCACTTTGGAACATGAACTTTCAAGTAGCAAAAAACGCACAGATTACCAAAGATGATTTGGTTTTAGATGCCGGTTGTGGTGTGGGCGGAACGTCTTTTTTCTTAGCTAATAACATTGGTTGCCGAGTACATGGTATTTCACTTTCTAAGGCGCATGTACACCGTGCTTTGGAATATCAGAAAGATAATGATCCTAAAAACTTAGTAGCGTTTTCTTGTCAGAATTTCTGTGAAACGTCTTTTCCTGATAATACCTTTGATGTTGTTTTCGGTATTGAAAGTATTGTACATGCTGATGATAAAGCGGCTTTTTTAAAAGAAGCCTTCAGAGTTTTAAAACCGGGGGGACGCTTATTGATTTCTGACTACTTTTTAAGACATCCGAAAAACCAAAAAGAAAAAGAGGTACTCAAAAAGTGGGCGAATTCTTGGGCTATTGACGACTTTATTTATGAGGATGATTTTTTAGCAGCAGTAAAAAACGTTGGGTTTCATCCTTATTTTTTAGAAGATATTTCTCAAAATGTATACCCGTCTGTAAAGTTAATGCATCGCTCGTACTATCCGGGAGTGGTGATTAGCAAAGTGTCTAATTTCTTCGGACGCAGAACAGACAAGCAATTAGAAAACAGTAAATCGGGTAAATATCAATATACTTCTCATCAGCAAGGGGTATGGAAATACAAACACTTTTTAGCCTTTAAATCTCCTGAAAAAGTATATGCTTCTTTAGACGAATTCATTACCAATAACAAGCCTTGTGAAGTGTACGTTGATACGGAAAAGTTTCAAGAGCGTTTTCCTATTCTTTCTAAAAGAGGATTCAAACCGAGAAATATTCTTAAGAGGGTGATGCATTTTTACCTAGAAAACGGTATTAAAAACTCCAATAAAACTTTTTAGCACAAACAGTAGTATACAATAGTTAAAGACTCCTACATTTTAAATAAAAAGAAAGCTAAGTATAGAATATGGTACATCCATTACGCGCTCATATTGAAGAAATTATTAGTCTTACCGATGAAGAGTTTGCCTATATTCTTAGCTTTTTTGAGTCGGTTACCAAACGTAAACACCAGTATTTATTACAAGAGGGAGATGTAGCCACTAAAGAATACTGGGTGGTTGACGGTTGTGTAAAAAGTTATTTTTTAGATAGTAACGGAAAAGAGCATATACTTCAATTTGCTATGGAAAATTGGTGGATTACTGATTATGAATCGTTTGTAAAACAACTACCTTCAAAAACTGCTATTGATTGTATAGAAAATTGTAAGCTGTTGTACATTACTTATGAAAACCGTGAAAAGTTAACCGCTTCTATGCATAAAATGGAACGTTTTTGGGCAAAGAAAAGTAAAATAGGAAGAATTGCACTTCAAAAAAGAATTGTATCCCTCCTACAAAATTCTGCAAAAGAACGATACGACCAATTGTTAGAACAATACCCTACCCTTTTTCAACGTGTTCCTAAAAAAATGATTGCTGCTTATTTAGGGGTTTCTAGAGAAACATTAAGCAGACTTAATTCGTAGTTTTTATATCTTTTAACTACCTCTATCATTGCACTTTTTTTCTAACTCCTTTGATTTTACATAGAATACTCCTCTTTCTAAGCTATTTAATCAAAGTAATTTTGCCATTCAAAAATAATTCTACTACTATCATTATATCTATTTGACATTTATTTGTCTGGTGTCTCAATGTGACCTACCTCACTTTAAAGGTGTGACATAGCTCCTGTGTAAAGTTGTGCTTCTACCGCAACTTTGTAGCATAATTTTAAAACATATTATTATGCCTTTTGTAAACATTAAAGTTACCGACGAACAGGTAACCCAAGAACAAAAACGTCAACTTATTGAAGGAACAACACAGCTTTTAGTTGATGTGCTTCAAAAAAATCCTGCAACTACCCATATTGTAATTGAAGAAATTCCTTTAGGTAATTGGGGGCACGATGGTAAACAATATTTAGGAACTAAAAAATAAGACTCATGAAAAACAAAACTGCAATTATTACAGGAGCTTCAACAGGTATTGGTAAAGAAATTGCGAAACTTTTTATAGAAAAAGGATGCAATGTAGTAATGAATGCTTCTACTGAAGAAAACTTACAAAAAGCTTACAAAGATTTAGGTAGTCCGGTAAACGCTGTACTTCTTGTTGGAGACATTAGTAAACAGGAAACGAGTAAGCGATTAGCAACCCTAGCTTTAGAAAAATTTAACGGTATAGATGTATTGATAAACAATGCCGGTATTTTTGCTCCTAAACCTTTTTTAGAAGTAGAAGAAAGTGATTTAGAGTTGTACTGGAACGTAAACTTAAAAGGAACTTATTTTGCTTCTCAAGCTGTTATTCCGAGTATGGTGGAACAAAAAAATGGAGCTATTATAAATATAGGAACCGTGTTAGTAGATCATGCCATAGCTGGTTTCCCTGCTACTGCTCCTTTAATGAGCAAAGGTGCGATTCACGCCTTAACCAGGCAACTCGCTGCTGAGTTTGGTAATGATAATATTAAAGTAAACACCATTGCTCCGGGTATTATTAGAAGTCCGCTACAAAGCAAAATAGGTATTGAAGATGCCGATAGTTTAGCAGGATTACACTTACTAAACCGTATTGGTGAAGTTACAGATATTGCAGAAGCTGCTTACTATTTAGCTTTTTCAAATTTTGTTACCGGTGAAACGATGAATGTGGCTGGTGGACATACTGTTGGTCATACCATTTAAAAATTTAAAAAAGATGTATAAAGAACATATAACAGCAATAGAACTTTTAGTAACGAACTACTTTGAGGGTATTTTTTATGGAGATATTCAAAAACTTCAATCGTGCTTTCATAACAATGCTCCTATTTATGGAGACATTAAGGGAGCTGATTATTTTAAAAGTTCTGAAGATTATATTAAAGGGGTTGCTAATAGACAAAGTCCAAATGATTTGAAGGAAACTTTTAACATGAAAATTATTGGAGTTGATATTATGGGGAAAGTTGCCATGGCAAAATTACATGTACCAATGTTAGGGTATAATTATTACGACTACCTATCTCTAACCAAAATAGAGAATGAATGGAAAATTGTAGCTAAGATTTTTACGCATGTAATATAAAAACAAAAAACCACCGACTTTAATCGGTGGTTTACAATATGTAGTAAGGTTAGTTAATTCTTAGTACATGTTTTGCAGTGCTGTAATATCATTACCATTAAACTCTCCATCTTCGTTAGAGCTAAAGCACGCTAACATAATTGAAGTTGGATCGTATCCAGTTGGTGTACCAGACACATGGTTAGCTCCTACCCCAGCAGTACCTTCGTTAGTATTTTGCCCACAACTTTGACGGCTAAACCAATCAGTATGTCTAAATCCTACTGAATGTCCTATTTCATGTGTAATTACATGCTCGTTTACATTCGTTGTGTATCCTGATAATCCATAGATTTGTACCCACTTGTATGGTAAACCTCCACTTGGGAAACCTGCACTACCACCTGATCCAGATTGATTTGGATTACGGTATACTACCATATCTTTGTTAGAGTAGTTAGTTCCAAAAGTTAGGGTAAAACTAATAGATACACCACTTAAATTATTGTAGTTATCTACCGCCCATTGTAATGCAGTTTGTTCTTTACTAGAAAGACCATATCCTCCACCACCAGTATATCCTATGATAGAAATATTTCTACCTTGCGACACCAAACTGTTGGTTGAGTATTGACGACCAGATTGATTTTCATCTTTAGCATCTGCCAAAGTAAATAACTCTTGCTCTGTCATTACTACGTCTTCTTCTAAAAATAAACGTACTTCTGAAGTTCCATCAGGAAAGTAAAAATTATCATAACGAATATGATCTACATTTAGTTCTAATTTAGCTACAGCATCAACTACCTCTTGAGGTACTGGTTTAAGTCCTGGATTATCGCTAGATTGCTCTATAACATCCGACTCTTTAACTTGTTCGTTTTCACTTGAACATGAGGTGAAGAACACACCTACAGACAAGCCCATAATTAGGGCTAACTTTGTTTTTTTCATGATATGAAGGGTTTTATAATTCACTGTAAATCTACACTTTAGATTTATACATTTAAAATAAAATCAAAAAAAACGTTAAAAAAAAGAATATTTAAACAGAAAAATCATAAAATATTAAATATCAAACAACGAGGTGGATTTTTAAACAATTAACCAACACACTACCAAATACTTACAAACAAAACTTCCTTTAACTACGGTAGTTAAAGGAAGTTTATAGTTAATGTACGGTATTAACTTTATATAATAGTGCTTTGTCCCATGTGTATGTTTTGGAAATTCATATCGCTATCTTCTTGATTATAGATATAGTCTGCAATAAAATCTCCTACCTTACTAGTCGAAAATGGGTTTTCTGAATTGATGTCTTCTGTAGTAATTCCTAATTCCAATGATTTTTGAACGGCTACTTCTACTACTTTCGCTTCTTGCATCAAGCCTAAATGCTCTAATAACATTGCTGTAGATAAAATAGACGCCAACGGATTGGCAATATCTTTTCCTTTAGCCTGAGGAAAAGATCCATGAATGGGCTCAAATAATGCATTTTCTTTTCCTACTGAAGCGGAAGCTAACAAACCTATAGAACCTCCTATAACACTTGCTTCGTCAGAAAGAATGTCTCCAAAAAGGTTTTCGGTTAAAATAACATCAAAATCTTTTGGGTTTAAAATTAACTTCATCGCTGCATTATCAACAAATAAATAGTCTACTTCAACGTCAGGATATTGAGTTGCTAAATCTCCAACAGTTTTACGCCACAGCCTTGACGTTTCTAATACGTTGGCTTTATCTACCAATGTTAATTTTTTACGTCTTTTTTGAGCTGCCTGAAAAGCTAAATGCGCCATTCTTTCAATTTCTTCTACAGTGTATGAACAACCATCAAAAGCATGTTGTCCATCATCACTTAATTCTTTAATTCCAAAATAGATTCCTCCAGTCAGTTCTCTATAAATAGTAATATCGGTTCCTTCGATTCTATCTTTCTTTAACGGTGAATTTTGAAGTAACGTATCATATGCTTTTACTGGACGTACATTACAAAACAACTCCAGCTCTTTTCGTAAACGTAACAATCCTTGTTCTGGACGTACTTTTGCTGTAGGGTCATTATCGTATTTTGGATCTCCAATAGCACCAAATAAAATAGCATCACTCTTTTTACACAGCTCAATGGTTTCATCTGGCAACGGGTTTCCTGTTTTATCAATAGCACAGGCTCCCATTAATGTTTCTGTAAATAAGAATGTGTGATCAAACACATTACCAACAGCTCTAAGCACTTTTTTTGCCTGTTCTGTTACTTCTGGTCCTATTCCATCTCCTGGTATTACCGTTATGTTGTACTTCATCTTTTTACTTTTTATTTCATTGTTGCTTCAAAAGCTGTTATTGTTTCTTTTTTACTAATTAAAAAATCTATATCGTCGTAGCCATTTATCATACATAGCTTTTTATACGGATTGATTTCAAAATCTACATTACCTATAGGTGTTTTTAGTGTTTGATTTTCTAAATCGACTATAATGGTTGTATCTGGTAATTCAGTTACTTTTTTTAGCAGTTTTGCTAAATATTCTTTGGGTACTTGTACTGGTAATATTCCATTGTTAAGTGCATTTCCTTTAAAAATATCTGCAAAAAAACTACTGATAACTACTTTAAATCCGTAGCCCGCTAATGCCCATGCAGCATGTTCTCTGCTTGAGCCACATCCGAAATTATCTCCTGCTATTAAAATGCTTCCTGTATAATTTGTATTGTTTAAAACAAAGTCTTCATTTAAACTACCATTTTTATTGTAGCGCCAATCTCTAAACACATTATCTCCGAACCCTTCTTTATTGGTTGATTTTAAAAATCGTGCGGGTATAATTTGATCGGTATCTATATTCTCGGTTGGTAGGGGTACAGCGGTATCTATTAGTTTAACAAATTTCTCCATTAGTTTAATTGTTTTGTAAAGTCAGTAATTTTTCCTTCTACTGCTGTTGCTGCAGCCATTAACGGACTTGCTAAAATGGTTCTTGCTCCTTGTCCTTGACGTCCTTCAAAGTTTCTGTTTGAAGTTGATACACAGTATTCTCCTTCTGGTATTTTATCGTCATTCATTGCTAAACATGCTGAACAACCTGGTTGACGTAATTGAAATCCTGCTGCTTCAAAAACTTCTTGCAAACCTTCTCGTTTTATTTGTTTTGCTACTTGTTGTGATCCTGGTACTAACCACGCATTTACATTCGCTGCTTTTTGCTTTCCTTTTATATAGTTTGCTGCGACTCTAAAATCTTCTATTCTTGAGTTGGTACAACTTCCTATAAATACATAGTTAACGGGTGTATTAATTAATGATGCTCCTTTTTTAAAGTTCATATATTGTAATGACTTTTCAAAGGAAACATCATTAAACTGGGGAATATTTTCTGAAATTTTTATTCCCATTCCTGGGTTGGTTCCGTAGGTAAGCATTGGTTCTATGTCTTCTGCCTTAAAAGTGTATTCTTTATCAAATTTTGCACTTTTATCAGTCTTTAATGTTTTCCAATAGGCTACTTTGTTATCAAACTCGTCTCCTTTTGGTGCAAACTCCCGTCCTTTTACATATTCAAAAGTGGTTTCATCAGGAGCAATCATACCGCCTCTGGCTCCCATTTCGATACTCATATTACACACGGTCATACGACCTTCCATAGACATTTCTTCAAATACATTTCCTGCATATTCGCAGAAATATCCTGTACCTGAATTTGTTCCTAATTGCGCTATGATATACAAGATTACATCTTTAGGTAGTACTCCGTTTTTAAGCTTACCATTTACAGTTACACGTAGACTTTTAGGTTTTTCTAACAATAAGCATTGACTTGCAAACACCTGTGCTACTTGACTTGTTCCAATACCAAAGGCAATGGTACCAAAAGCACCGTGTGTTGAGGTATGGCTATCTCCACAAACCATGGTCATTCCCGGTTGTGTTATCCCTAATTCGGGAGCCATTACATGTACAATTCCGTTGTACCTATGTCCAAGCCCATACAAGGTTATATCGTTTTCTTTACAGTTTTGTGTTAACTGCTCTAGTTGATGCCTTGATAATTCGTCTTTTATTGGTAAATGTTGATTTACGGTTGGCGTATTATGATCGGCTGTTGCTACTGTTTTATCTGGTCGTGCAATTGGAATCTTACGTTCTTTTAACTCGTTAAATGCTTGCGGACTCGTTACTTCATGAATTAAGTGTTTGTCTATATATAAAATCTGTGGCCCATCTTTAACAGTATCTACCACATGCGCATCCCATACTTTATCAAATAATGTCTTTCCCATTAAGCTATGGCTATTTTTGAAATTTTATTTACTTGTTTCATAATCTGATGAATGTCTTCATCGATTACTTCTTTTTGCCTGTCAGCAAACTGTAAAAACGTTTTATAAGCTGTATCTAACTGAATTTTGGTTAGCTCATATCCTATCTTTTTTGCTCGGTATGCTAAGGCTGCTCTTCCGCTTCTTGCGGTTAATACAATAGCACTTTCTGTGACTCCTACATCTGCTGGATTGATAATTTCATAGGTTTCACGGTTCTTGATTACTCCATCTTGATGAATTCCTGAGCTATGTGCAAAGGCATTTGCTCCTACAATGGCTTTGTTAGGTTGTACAGGCATTCCCATACGTTCACGAACCATCATGCTTGTATCGTACAGTAATTTGGTATTGATATCTGTTTGAAGATTTAAATACGGATGCTGTTTTAAAATCATTACTACTTCTTCTAATGCTGTATTTCCTGCTCGCTCTCCTATTCCGTTGACCGTACATTCTATTTGACGCGCACCATTGATAGCTCCTGCAATAGAATTTGCTGTAGCCAATCCTAAATCGTTATGGCAGTGACAAGAAATAATTACATTTTCAATACCTTTAACATTGTCTTTTAGGTATTTAATTTTTGCTCCGTATTCTTCAGGTAAACAATACCCTGTAGTATCAGGAATATTCAACACTGTTGCTCCTGATTTTATAACTTCTTCACAAACTTTGGCTAAAAAAGCATTATTGGTTCTACCTGCATCTTCTGCATAAAACTCTACATCGTCTACAAAGTTTTTTGCGTACGAAACAGCTTCTTTTGCTCGCCTAATTACTTCTTCTTTCGAAGCATTGAATTTATACTGAATATGTGAATCACTGGTACCAATCCCCGTATGAATCCTAGGCTTGTAAGCAAATTTTAAAGCATCTGCTGCTACTTCAATATCTTTTTTAACGGCTCTTGTTAATCCACAAACAGTAGCATTTTTAACTAATTTAGCTATTTCTTGTACTGATGTAAAATCTCCTGGACTGGATACAGGGAAACCTGCTTCAATTACATCAACTCCTAAAAAATCGAGTCTTTCAGCAATAACTAGCTTTTGTTGGGTATCTAATTTACATCCTGGGACTTGCTCTCCGTCTCGTAATGTGGTATCGAAAATTTGAATTTTATCGCTTTGCATAAATCTAACTATGATTATCAAAATAAAAACCAAATGTATATATTGGCTTTTCTAGCAAGCTCTTTTTTAATGGGTTAGTTACGATATCAAAACGACAAAAAACAAAAATAAAATACTGAAAAACAAAAAGTTATGCGTAAACCAATTACATTCTCCAACCAACAAAATGACGCTTTGTTTGTTTTGATTAAGTCTTTATCAAAGTCAGAAAAGCGTCAGTTTAATTTATATGTTGGTCGTTTAGGAGGTAATGTAGATGCTAAATTTTTTGCACTTTTTAAATTGCTTGAAAAACAAAAGAGTTATAACGAAAAGGCTATTATAGATAGCGGTGTGGTGAGTAAACAACAATTATCTAACTTAAAAGCTCATTTATACAAGCAAATACTAACTAGTCTTCGTATGAATCCTGCTCATAAAAACATTAGAATTCAAATACGTGAGCAGTTAGATTTTGCTACAGTTTTATATCAGAAAGGGTTGTACAAACAAAGCTTAAAACTGCTTGACAAAGCAAAAAATATGGCGGTTGAAAATGAAGAAAAGAATGTTGCTTATGAAATTGTTGAGCTTGAAAAAGTTATTGAAAGTCAGTATATAACCCGAAGCATTGATACGCGTTCTGACGAACTAACTGTTCAGGCAAAAGAGCTTAGCATGCAAAATGTTATCGCCAGTAAACTGTCAAACTTATCGCTACAATTGTATGGAACATTGCTTAAAAACGGTTACGTAAAAAACGATGAGGAATTACAGCGAGTGAATACTTACTTTTACTCTAAACTTCCTGAATATACCTATGAAGAATTGGGTTTTAGAGAAAAGTTATGGTTATACAAAGCACATTTGTGGCATAGCTTTTTAACGCAGGATTTTTTACAGAGTTATAAGTATGCTAATAAATGGGTAGATTTATTTAAGCATGATACTAAGAATATTTCTTTGCATCCTGTTTTTTATTTAAAAGGAAAGAACTACTTATTAGAGAGCTTATTTTTTATAAAGCATTATGATAAGTTTAAAGAAGAGCTCTCTGCTTTTGAAAAGGAAATTGAAGAGAAAAGTATTCCGCAAAATAGCAATACTGAAATCTTAACTTTTCTATACTATTATGCTAACAAATTACACTTACACTTCTTAGAGGGTAGTTTTGCTGAGGGCGAATATTTAGTGGCTATTATTAATGATAAGATTAATAGTTATAAGGACCGTCTTGATAATCATCATATCGTGGTATTTTACTATAAAATTGCTTGTTTATACTTTGGAATGGGTAAAAACAAGGAATGTATTTTATATTTAAATAAGATTATTAAACCTAAAAATATTCAGGTAGCTAACGACTTACAGTGTTTTGCTAGAGTACTCTCTTTAATTGCTCATTACGAGTGTGGCTTGGATTATGATTTGGAACGTCAGTTTAAAGATACCTATCGTTTTTTACTAAAAATGGAAAATTTACAAGAGGTCCAAAAAGAGTTTATTTCTTCTATAAAAGCGTTGGGAGATGTGTTTCCGCATCAAATAAAAAAGGAGTTAAAAAAAGTACACAGTCGCCTTAAGGTTTATGAGAATCATCCTTATGAAAAAAGAGCTTTTTTATATTTAGACATCCTTTCGTGGCTTGAAAGTAAGATTGAAAATAAACCTGTGGCACAAATTATTAAAGAGAAATTTGTTCGTTCTCAAAAGTGTTGAGGTCTTATTTGTGTTGGATTATTTATAGTATATT
>NZ_JBLWTZ010000040.1:0-9015 GCF_048269885.1 Tenacibaculum sp.
AAGGTTAGAGGCTGACTTGAAAAACAAAGACCAAGAACCAAGAAGAAGAATTGGATTTAAAAGTAATCAATCAAAAAAGGAGGAATAATATCATCGTTGAGTTACCTGCAAAAACTATTTTCCTTTAGTTTTTTGGTAGTGGTTTGGGGGGTGCCGATAAGCAAAGGAGGTTTCTAATAATGTTAGTTTTATTGATGTTTATAAGGTAAGTGTTTGTTTTTTAGAAGATTAATTTTATCTCGGTTTTTATTTACTTTCATTTTACTTTATATAATCTTTAAAATGTTGCAGGCGTTTTAAAATATTATGTAAGTATGTAATTGTTGCAATTTATGTAAAACATCTATTTTTCTTATATAAATTAAGGATTGTGAAATTAAGATAAACATTAGTTTGTAACGAATCTTATGCCTATAAATATTGCTATAGATTAAAGTTTTATATTAAGCGTTTCTTCTTTGCTAAGGTAATCGCTTCAATCTTTGAGTGTACTTGTAGCTTCTTATATATATTTTCAATATGCCTTCTAACTGTTGATGGTGAGATAAACAAATTTTCAGCTATTGAGGTATATGGTAACCCTGTTGCTAATTGTTCTAAGACTTCAATTTCTCTACTTGTTAGTTTTACATTTTCTTCTTCATTTTTTTGTAGAGATAAAGGAGTGCGTAAAAGATTTAGTGCTTTAAGAGCTATAGATGGAGTCATAACAGCGCCACCAGTAAGGGTTTTTGTGATAGCATTATAAAGAGTTTTTGGTTCGTCGTCTTTTAATAAATAACCATCTGCTCCTGCTTGTATTGCATTAAAAATTTGTTCGTCATTATCAAAAACAGTAAGCATAATTATTTTTACTTGCGGATATTTTCGTTTTATTAAGGCAGTGGCTTCTATGCCATTTTGTTTGGGCATATCAATATCCATTAATATCAGGTCAGTATTTTTATTTTCGCTAAGTTTTTGTAAGCATTCTAATCCGTTGTTGGCTGTAAATACGATGCTTATATCTTCAAAAAAAGAGAGGCTTTCTTTGGTGCTTTTTATTAAAAAATTATTATCATCTACAATGGCTACTCTAGTTTTCATACCTTATGTATTGTTGTTTTTGGAATTATAAAACAAAATGAAACTTCAACCCCTTTTTCTAGTTCAGTTTGTATGTTGAGTTGACTTTTTAATTCTATGGATCGTTTTCTCATATTCAATAATCCATTGCCTAATTCTACGTTTTTTTCTATAAAGCCTTTGCCGTTATCTTTTACAGAGAAACATATATTATCTTCTTTTTTATAAATATGGATGGTTATTTGTGAAGCTTTTGCATATTTAAGAGCATTATTGGTAGCCTCTTGAATAATGCGAAATGCATTCAGTCCTTGTAAGGATGTAAAGGTTACATCTTCAGGGAAATTTTCATCTACATTAACAGTTATATTAGTTTTATTTTGTGATTGTTTCGCTTTTTCGATAAAATTTGCAATTCGAGAGTGTAAATCTTTAATAGAAATATCTGATTTATTCATTGCCCAAACGGTATCTCGTAGTTCTTGCGTAGTTACTTTTGCAAAATCTTTTATAGTATTTAGTTTATCGGTTAACTTTTCGTCTTCGTAAGTAATGTAGTATTTAATAGTATTAATGGTAACAACAATAAAAGTGAGTTTTGAGCCTATGTTGTCGTGTAGATCGCGAGAAATTTCCAAGCGTTGTTCCAGTAATTTATTCTGATTTTCAATTTGCACTAACACATATTTTAACTCAGCTTCTTTATGCATCTGAGAATGTTTAATTACTATAAAGCAATAAATAGTAAATACGATAATGGGCATCACAACTAAATCACCAATGACAATGTACTCTACATAAAAGACTGAAACAATAATGAAGTAAATAATTAAAATTACATTGCATAAAATCATATAATTTACAAATTGAGAAACCCACTCTTTTTTAATTTGTAAATGATTTTCTTTAGTATTTACGGTAAAACGATTTATAAATACTCGTAAATAAATAAAATAAATAACACTGTGTAATAAACTTAAGTTCGTTATTATTATAAGGGGTAGATGGGTTCCTTGTAATATTTCTGCAAAATATTTTTTTTTCAATTCATCTGGCAAAAACAAATAATAAACCCCACTCAAACAGAGTAACGAAAGAACCCAATAATTTAACGACCAATATTTGGGTAATTTTATTTCTAAATTAAAATAGACATACTGTAATAACATAGGTCCGAAAAGAAAAACGAATCCTAATATTAAAAAAGGTACAAAAACCAATTTATAACTTCCAAAGAAGGTGATTAAATTAGAAACACAAACTAAAATTATATTTAAAAAGAAAAAACTGAACGACAGCCTTGCTTTTATACTTTCTCTTTTAGTTATTAACGTGGTAGCTACTATTAATGTTAATATGAATATAATAAAGAGGTTGACAAAAAGTATTATTGAATTCATAAATAAAAAATATTGTATAAGGTTTTAAAAACCACCCTATGTTTAAGAGCTAAATTTAATAAAAAGGCAATAGGTCTAGGAAAAAATGAAATTATAAACTTTTTTGTTTTAAAATTTACAAAACAATTATAATTAAAATAAGGCTTAATAACATTTGTGCTGTTTTTAGTAAAATGAGGAAACACAGTATATAGCGGTAAAATAAAAAAGTTAAGTAAAGCAGAATGTATCATTTGTTGCTCTTTTTTATTCTTTTTTTTATGAACCAAATTATAATTATAAAGACAATAACTAAAATTATGACAATGGGTAAGAAAATTACTAAAGCAGGAAAAACTCCCCAGAAAGTAGTCTTAACATGGTACGGTTCTCTAATTTTAGTATTGGAATACGTAAAACCTTCTAATGATAAACTTGATAATTTATCAATATTTGTAAATAAATAATCTGATTGCTGAATTATATTTTCAAAAGAAAATTTATCATCATCTTTATAGTAAGTAACAACAAGATTATCTTTAGGGGTAGGTGAAAAATTTACTTTTGAGCCTTTAAATAACTTATGTTTATCATTATACTTAAAATCAAATCCTGAGGAAAGTCCTTTTATGTCAGAATCGTTTAATTCGTCCATTAATTCAATGTAAAAATCACCATGTTTTATGGGGTTTTTCCATACACTTCCGCTTTCTAACAGATAAATAAATGCATTTTTACTTTCGCTTTCATAACCTTTCTTTACTCTTGCATTGTTGGTGTTTACAATGAAATACACTTCTACTTTTTGTAGCTCGTTTGGGGTGAATTCCATGTTCCAAACTTTCCAATTATCACTAAATGGTATTGTTTTTTTGTAATTGTTATTGAGTTCTGGATGTGCTTCTTTAAGTAACGGTAGCAAATTGTTTTTGACTCTTATTTTAAATTGGCTTAATGAATCTAAAGTAACGTGGTTAAGATAGTTGTCTCCACCAGCATAGATGCCATTGGTAGGATACCCCATTTTGAATCGTAAAGAATCATTTGTTGTATTACGAAACCAATATACTCCTTTTACCACTGCAAAACCTTTATATAACTGAATGTATATGTTTTCTTGTTGCATTTGCACTTTTTTAAAAGAGAGAGAGTCTTCGGGATATAGCATTGTAAATACGGTTCCACCAGCATTCCAAATACCAGGTTGCGCAGCGTTACTATATGCCTTGTTTATAAAAAACATAAAAATGATACCTAAAAGAAGCTGTGAACCTATTTTTTTCATAACAGAAGATTTATATAGTTTCATTAAACAAGTATATATTGTGTGAGTTAAAATTTACTGCAATAAGAATAGTAATGAACGATGCTTTGTGCAAATCAATAATATCGTTTGATTTTACTTTGTTGTATATATTTTCTGACACATCAATGTTTCCATTATTAGTAACTAAACGGAACTTGGTTGCGTTTCTATTGGAAGTGATTTTAAGTTTGTCATTAACCTGAACTGTTGTTATTTGTTTGAGTTTTCCATTTCTAAAAAACGTTGCATAGTTATTTATTTCTATAAGTAGTTTAAATGAAGTATATACAAAAGCAACAAGTACAGGAATTATAAAAATAAAAATACCTTGCCATAACAATAATAACAGTAATGCAAATGCTATTACAAAAATTAATCTTTTTCTCATTTTTTTCCAAAATATCTTTTTAACTACATCCACTTCTTTTTGACTCATTGGCATAGTTTTACTTTTATTTGGAATGAAATTAAGGGTGTTATTAACTTCAATCGATTGCTGATGGTTCTCTAATATAGTAAATGTTAAAACCTCTTTGTTTTTTGGACTTACTTCTAAATATATTTTGTCTCCTATAGTAGCTTTTGAATATACCGTGTAAGGAATACTGTGTTCTTGAATGTCAACACTTATATAATATGAAGTTTTAGTGGTAGTACTATTTGAACTATTACCCGCTCTTGAGGTAAAATTTTTTGAAGAAGAGGTGTGTTTATCTATTCGTTTATCGGTAATAATTCCAGTATAGCAATGTTTAATTCCTTTTTTTAAATCAATGTAGGTACTCCAAAAAGTGTATACTATAATACTTAAGAAGAACAATAAAAAAATAGCAAAAACGATTATAGGAATTGTACTAAATTTTGCGGGCTTTAATACATTTTTAAAAATGAAAAAGAATATACCACCTACAAAAATTAAGAAAATAACCAAGAAAACATACTGCTGACTAATTTTTTTCTTATCTTTAGAGGAAAGCGGTTTTATTTCATAATTATTTTCTGTCATAGTTAAAAATGTTTATTTAGGAATTTTGATATATTTAAGATGTTCTACCAATTCTAAATACGTGTTTTCATTATACTTTGTGTCGCCAACGATATTGCCATTTTGTAACGTTGTTCTAAAAAACTGAATAGTTGCTATGTTTTCTTGCTTGATATTTACATAGGCTGTGGCATATTTTACCTTGTTACCCAAGGTGTCTTTCTTGTAGGAATAGATGGTTATTTGGTAAGGTTCTACCTTGTCTAAATGCTTTTCGTAAAATTGCCAAGTTTGATTGCTATTTTGCTCTAAGTTAAAAGGGATATTATCTTTTGGTGCCTCTTTATTAAATCGTTGAATACCTTTATTTATTCTGCTTGTAGCATTATTCTCTTCAATAATTTTAAAAGCAATATCTACTATTTCTGTATATATATATGCCTTGTAATTAGTGCTAGGTTCTGTATAGGATAAAATTTCTTTATCTTCTAAATAGAAGTGGTTAGAAATTACATCTTCTTTAGCTTTATGTTTTTGATGATGTACTTTTTTATACAAATTACCTTTTTTGGTATAATAAAATGTAGTTATAGAATTAGTATCATTTATATTAGCTATAATGCTTTGTAGCTTATTGTTTTGATACTCATATTTTATATGATTTTTTTCCCCTTTTTTTAAATAGATGCGCTCTTCTATTAAATTATGCTGTGTATCATAAACATATTGATGTTTTCTGTTTAAATTAGAATTACGATGTTTAATTATTCTTTTACGTAAAAGACCTTTTTTATAGTTACTGCTTAATTTTAACCAATCGCTACTCGTATTGCTTTTTCTTTCGTAGCTTTTTATGGTACCATCAGTGTTGAAATTGTAGCTAACTTTTTCGGTTTGTATTGCTTTTTCAGAATGTAACGTATACGTTACCATCTCAACTTTTTTAACCGATTGTGTAAATCCGTAATCTTTAGCTGTAATCTTTGGTAAAGATTGTGCAATAGCATTACAATTTAATACTAAAAAAATGACTGTAATAAATTTAATTTTTAGGAGCATATTGTTTTTTAGTTTGTTTTTATTTATATTTTTTTAGATGCTTATCTTATATAAATCTTTAACTGCGTGGTCTTTATTTACTTTATTGATAGTTATTTTTTTGCCAAACTTTGTTGTACATTCTCAATTATTTCTGAGGCATTGTTTTACTATTTGCAGGATTGTAGCCGTTTGCATAATTTACAATTAGTTGACCGTTTTTAAATTCACCATAGGTTTGAGTGAAGGTTTTAACATCTGTTTTAACACCTAAACCCGTAATATATCCATTGTGGGCAAATGCTCCAGAATACACATAGGTTGGTGTTTTAAACATTCCTGAATAATTAATTTTACCATTGCTATCCCAGTCGCCTACATAAAAGTTTTTGTTAGCCCACCTGTAAGCGCCTGCCTTATATGGTTGTCCGTTTTTAAAGAAGCCAACATATACATCTCCTTGGTTGTATTTAAAGGCACCATACCCATTTTGGCAGTTTCCTAAGCAATTTTTACCGGTTGATTTTTTCTGTAAATAATCAGTAAAAAGATTGGTGGTTAATTTACCTTGTGTGTAAATACCCGCCTGAAAAGTTTTGTTGTTTTTAACGTAATACCCATAACCGTGTTGTTTGCCATCTTTCCAATGCCCATAATACTGCTCGTTGAGTTTATTCCAATAATAAATTCCAAAACCATTACGATACCCATTATAAAAATCACCGTCATAACGATTGCCATTGGCAAAGAAAAATTGTGCATAACCGTGTAGTTTACCACTTTTGAAAAAGCCAAACACTTTGCTACCGCTATTAAAAACATAAGTGCCATAACCATTGGTACAGTTACCTTTTATGCAAGCATTGTCTGTTTTATTATTTTGAGGTTGTGTAGTATTAGTTTTGCCTGAAATTTTATCGGTAGAAAAATTAAAATAACGTCCTTTGTTAAATACGCCTGGTTTTGAATTAGCAAAGTTGCTTAATACATAAGTTGGAACATTATTGATTGAAAACACGTAGTCTTTTGTCCCTTCAACATATCCTTCAATTTTATAATCCTTAAACCGTTTACCTGCTATAAAAAAGCTTACGTGTTCTTTGTCTTCTGATGGGATATACCAAATTGAATTCCCTCTAGAGGTCATAGAAATTGCAGGGTATGCCTTGGTTTCTTTACTAGTATTTTGCAGTGCGCTTCCTGCAAAATAAACATCTTTACTTTTAGTATCTCTAGCAATAATATTTTTATATTCTGATTGGTATTTCCACTTTCTGTAAGAAAAAATTGATGGGATGCCTCGCTCTATACACATTGCTGATTTACCATCACTAATAATACTATTTTCTGACTGTAGTAAAAATTCAAAAGGAATTGTAGTATTTAAAGTTATTGATGTGTCAAGGGCGTTTCTCGCAATGTAATAAGTGTTCGTTAATGGATTAAAGAATATATAATCGTTGTTAAATTTGTCCCATAGCGACGTATTGTCTAATTTACCATTGATATATAAATGAGGTATGGCCAAACCGCCTTTTAAGTTTAAGTCGCCCGTAGTTTTTTTAATTTGTGCATTTTTTTCAAAATCTTTATATTCACTATGATAAATAATGCTTCTGTTATATTGGTGTAACACATTACCTGCAGCATTGGTTTCTGTTCTTTGTATCCAGTTACCTTTAGAATCGTATTGATATTTAAAAAATGTTTTACTGTTATTTTGGTTTGCTTTTCTTGCTGTTAGCAACCCGTTTCTGTAATATTCAGTTTTAGTAGTTGGTAGTTTATCTGTTTCTTTAGATGTAATAGTTACTATAACCAAATCACCTTGTTTTATATAACTATATTCTTCTGTTTTGTAGCTGTAAATTGCTTTTTTAATTCTGTTTTGTGCATCGTATTCATAAATTTTTCCTTCGTCGTAAATAAGATTTCCGTTAGCATCATATTTGAAATTGAGTGTTTTTCCATTGGTATATGTTGCTGATATGGGCCTGTTATAATTGTCAAATTTTATATGTATTCTATGTTCTATATCTAACCAATTACCCTTATTATCGTAAAAAGTAAAACTGTCTTGAAATACATCACCCTTTAGTTGTGTTTTATCTAAACTAGCACCTTTGGGTAATGGATTAACAGGAGCGTTTACCCAATTTATAGTTTGTGCTTCAGCTACAAGTGTCTTTAATAAAAATATGATAATGAGTGTGTAATATTTTTTCATTTTTTTATGGGTGTTTTATTTTAAACGAGCTACTTTTTTTTCAAAAAACATATCAAAATTGGTACTACCACTTTCGGATCCATCTGCATAGATTAGTTTTTTAAATACCAATCGTCTTATATGCATATTATATTGTTTGTCTATTTGCAAACGCTTTATCCAATCGCCCGTTTCGTTTCTACTTTCTGCAGGAATAGTAAAAATGGTTCTTGTGGTGGGTTTACCTTGTAGTTCACCCATAAGTTTGACAAATGAATTAGGTTCTTGTTCTTTTAATTTTCGCATTTTTAAGGCATAGTTTAATGCGTTTTCATTTACTTCGATATCTAAATCATTATGATGATAAGCCTTGTAAAAAGTAACTATCGGTTCTCTGCCCAAATAGAATGATGCAAATTTTTCAGTTCCATCGTAAACAGTATAACTTTCAGTAATTTTACCATTTACACTAGTTTCTTTGATACGACTGTAATTTTTATTATGGTTAAAATAAGTTGTCATTCTCCCCCCGTTGGAGTATGATCTTTCTATTGAATTTACCAAACCATTTTTATACGTATACGTATCCGTAAAATTTGAAAACTTGCCATTCGCTACAATTTTTGTGAGTTTTTGATTGGTGTTATAATGTAATTTTTGTTTGTTATTAAAATTTACTGATGAAGCATACGTGTTTATACTGTCTAACAAGCCATTATTATATTCATAATTAGTAGCTGTTTCGCTAGCGTATTTACCAAATATTTTAAAATACTTTTGTATAATAAAGCCTTCTTTGTTAAAAGAATACACTTCTATCATTGTTGGTTTGTATGATATGCTATCTACTTTGTAGTAGGCTATATTTACTTGTTTTACCTGTTTTTTAAAACCAAATGATTTCCAATGAGTTTGTGGTGGTATTAGATAGTCATTTGTTTTTTGACTATACGTTTTAAAAACATTGATAACAAACAGTAAAACGATTATTTTTTTCATCTTATTTATATTAGTTTTTATATGTTATAGTACGTTT
>NZ_JBLWTZ010000041.1:0-8547 GCF_048269885.1 Tenacibaculum sp.
TTTTTACCATTATAAGAAAAAGAATACAATCCGTCTTCATTTTTAACCATAGTTACCCCAAGGTCATTTAACTTTTTCCAAGCATTCCTTCTTACAATGTCAAAAAAGGTTTTTCCTAAAGCTGTAATTGGTTCTACAAACGTATAGACAACATTATCTATAAGTAATACTTTTACCTCTAACTTTACAAAAAACTCATCTAACCATTTTCTTAGTGTTTTAAGGTGTTTTGGAATATCTTTTATAAAGTCTGCAATAACATCAACTAACTTTACAAATATATCAATGCCAAATTCCACAGTATTCCCTAACGCTTTTGCTGCTTTTTTTGGTATTTCTGCTAACGCTTTATACGATCGTAACGTTTCTTTTAATGCTTTAGCAATCGTTCCTGTTCCTCCTGTTAAAAAGAAGGTAGCAACCTCTGAAGCTACAAAACCAACGAAGAAACCAATATAATACCCTAAGGCTCCTGGGTCTATTTTTATTTTTATATCTGAGGTTAAAAACCTAAATACAATTTTTACAGCATATGCCGGCATACTGGCTATAAAGCCAAAAATAGCTTTTAAATTCTCTAGCGTAAACAGTGCTACAAAACCATCTATAAGGTTTTCAAAACTCTCTGCAAACAAACTTAGGTAACTAGCTGGATTTTCAAAGAACTCAGTGCTTTGTATGGCTGCGTTTAGCACATCAAAGAGCATTGCTAAAATATCAATAAACGATTTAACAAACTCTATAATACTGTTAATTAATCCTACTAACAATCCATTGATATACTCGTATAAATCCAACAAATGGTTTGATACGCTATCAAAAAAGTCTTGTAGCTGTGTAGGAATAGCATCCAATACCTCTATTACCTTACTAATATCAAACGGTATCAGTTTTGCAAATCGTCTTTTTTTAAGCAGTAATTTTGCTATTGAAGTGGCTTGTGTAGCTGCTGGTTGTATATAGGTTTTATAAACGTCGTTGCTAAACTTTTCTACATCAAACAAATTACCTTCTCCTCGTAATTTAGGTAATAACGGATTGTATTTAGACCCAGATTCATCTTTAAAAGCCGTATTCCACCGTTCTTCTCCTAACTTTAATTTGTTTACTTCTTTACTTGCGTTTTTTAACCCACCTGATATATCTGTAAAAACATCTTTGGTAGACCATCGTATGATTCTTCCTCCTTTCAGTAGCTTTTTAGTAACCAACAAATAAAACACACTATCTTCCTCTGCTAATTCTTCTTTGATCATTTCAGAAAGGTCATTGGTTTGTACCTGAACTCCAAAAGCTTTTGCTACTTTAGAAAGAGTTAACCTATCTACCTCTGGTAAAGTTTTTACATTTTTTCCTTTATGAATTCTGAATACCGTACCAAAAGCATTCGTGCCTCCACCAGATTCTATAAACACCACTATTTGATGTGTATTTACTTTGGTAATATTTTGGTACGCTCTTTCTAGTTTTGCTCCGTTATCTGAAACAAATACCGTAATAAACGCATCGTATTCAATACTGATTTCTTCTTTCTGTTTTGACTTTGAGCTGTTTTGAATCTCAAAAAAAAACATCATCTTTAAGTATGTCTCCCAAAAGCTTTATATAAAACTTTTCGTTTATTTTATAATAGGCAAATTTTCCAAAACTAAAGTCAAAATACGACTTTATAAACGCTGTGTTTTCTGGACTTATATCGTAATCAAAATCATTTAAAATTTCACCTACTGGTTGTGGATTTTCTTGCAAAAAAAAATCTCCATATTCTCCAGATAATGTACTATTGATATGTAAAAACCACTTATTGGGATGTTGTACTCCTTTTTCTATTTCTACATATATATTAGGGCTTGGAACTGCTGTTTCTTTTATTTTTTGTTGCTGAACATCTGAAAACACCACCAATCCATTAAAATTGGTTTTGTGTTTAAAATGTTTGCTTCCATATTCATGAGCATGCATATTTTTTTTGTTTTTTATGATTAGTAAAAAACAAACCTCACCCAGCCCTCCTCTTCTCAAAAAGAGGAAGGAACTAACAAATACAATATGTTTTATTGATTTTTTGGGTAAGGTTTGTGACTGTGTGTATAGAAAAATGTTTGTTAAACAAACACTTTTACTGCACTTATGCTACATTATTGGTATCGCCTACAATATCGTAATCTACACCATCTGGTCCTTGTCCTATCTTATAGGTACTTACATCAAATAAGCCTTGACCTTCACAATCTGGATTACACGGCAAACCTCCTTCGTTTAATACAACAGAATCTGCTTGTAACACGGTTAAGGTTGTTGGTACACGAGTTTCCCAAGTACCTTCCACTTCACCTTCAATGGTTTGCATTTCTTCGGCAACAGAAACATATAAATCATCGTCCATATCGGTAACCATACCTTGACCATTCCAAATTTCACCAGTTTTCATATACCAGTTTACAGCTTCTTCAAAACCTGGACGTACCGGTACTACTGATCTTGCCATACCACTCTGTAAAAAAGCTTGAAAAATAGGGTCGCTACCTTCGTTGTACTCAAAATTAGCATCCCAATCACCTTTGTCTGCATAAAAGTATGGGTAAAAAGTATATGCCATAATCTCCCAATCAAAAGCTTGTTCAAAAAACTTAACCGTTTCAGCATGGGTTTGGAATTCTGGTGTCCTTGTAATGTTTTTAGAACTTTCACCATCGTAGTTATCTCGAGCAAATTCTACATTTTTATGCTTCATTAAACTTACGGCAATACGTTTTAGCTCACGTTTTTCGATACTACGATTGATTTGAGAACTCAACTCTTTTTTCTTTTCATTAGGTTTGTTTTCTTGATTTTGAGACTGTATAAAGTCATTATATGCTAACACTTGTTCATTGTATGCTTCCACAATGGCTTTATAAGCTTCATTTTGCCATTTTTTTAACGCTTCTTCTGTTCTAATACACTTGACAACAACGTTAAAATTTCCCGTTAATGAATCAAAGCTTGAGGCAGAAACTGCTAATAAGTTTTTTGCTCTTGAAAAACTATCGTCTGATTTAAACGAGAATTTCGTATCTCCTTTTACTTCATTTTCCTGAATAGTATTACCTACTGCTATACGAAGTCTCCCTCCAATACTACCTGAATCATGGGAATATAAATTACCTACCACCTCAAAAGATTCTGTAATATAGTTTTCTAAAATTTCAATTTCATCAGCAATAACACTTCCTTCTTGGCCCTTTAAGTCTTGAAAATCTAACTTATAAGATTTCATTATATTAATCTCATTTTCAGGATAATCAATATGATCAACCCCATATTGAGATAAAATATTAGCATAATTACCTTCATTCAAATCAGAAGATTTTTCAATCTTTTTAGACAACTTACTAGGATGTACTGGTTTTTTAGGAATAATTAGCCCTTCTATTGTCTTTTCGTCTCCATTATTGTTTTTTAAATATGATTCAATATAAAACTTTGCAGGTTCTGGTAAGGCAAATTCATACATTAAGCGCTTACCATAATTTATCAACTTATTCTTATAAATCTTATCTACCCAACGATACACTCCTGTAACGTGTTTATCTCCTTTACGGTTATCAAACCCATGAGTATTATTCTCTTCATACTCTCGCAATATACGAGACGTACGTTTGGTACTAATCTTCTGTACCACGCGCTCTAAGGCTCTTTCGGTAACCTCTTGCGCATAGGTTTGTGCTTGTATATTTGAGTTTGAAGTAGAGTTTGAAGACGATGAGTTAAAGTTTGTACCAAAACTATATCTAGCAATTTCTCCACCTCCACTCACACTTGCATTCGCACCAAAACTGGTAGCATTATCACTACTCACGATAAAAGACGCTTCACTTTGTAATTCATTGCGCTCAGTAGAAGTCGTATCCGTTAAGTTCTCTACTTCTTTTTCTGAAGTTTTTTCTGTAACAGTTTCTGAAACCCTTAAATCTCTGGTAGAACGCTCTTTATACTCACGTGCCATGATGTTTTCAATGTGCGACACCTCACCTGGTACATAACAACACACCTCTTGCTCCACACGTCTAAAATCAGCAATTCCCAATTGAGAAACTCCATACAATACAGTATTTTCAGCATCTATCGCTGTATTTTCATCTGTAGCAGTTTCACTTCCTTCTATAACTTTGGTTCCAATTCCTGAATACACACCAAAACGCTCTAACTCTCCTAACTTAATAGGATCATATATATCCTCAAAACTTGGTGAATTTCCTGTAATATATATTGATGAACTAAACTGTATCTTAACATCATTACTTAATGTTACCTCTCCCGAAAAAGTATTCTCTCCCAATGTAAAAACTTCTCCACCAGAGAAAAACTGTAGGTTTAATAAATTATCAGTACTTGATAGTTTTCTTACATCACTTCCTGTAATCATATTTCCAAGCGCATCTTGTAATTGGTAGCTTGCACTTTTTACAAATGCATTGGCATACCCTACATTTATACTCATAGACATCACAAACCTATCTAGTAAAACAGCTGGTTTTATATTTCCTGAATACGAATACAACTGTGTTCCTCTCATAGCGCTTAGCGTTACTGTAGTATCTCCTACACTCACTTTTTGAGCCTCTTGAGGAACATCATCGTACACTAACTGATAATCCTTCTTAATTCGATCTCTTAAAATAGGTTTTACTTCATCAAAAGTATCATATACACTTAAACTATCAGAGTTTATTATGTTTAATGTTTCTGTAGATAAGTTTGTTGTCGCTACATCCCTATCAATCTCTAAAGTGCTTTCAAACTCAAACTTTGGCAATTGTAAGTCAGGATACGTTTTTATTTGCCTTGTAGAACCTGTGTCTGCATAAAATACTGTTTGAATTTCAGGAATTGCCTCTTCTTGTAATTGATTAATAGTGGCGTCGTAAGCTTTGAGTTCTGTTTTGTAACGTGTTGTCTCAGCCTTTCTATATAGCGTTTCTGCGTAGTCTAAATCTTTTAATACAGCTTCGTGTAATTGAATTCTGTCTTTTGCTAAAGCTACCTCTAACTGAGATTGCATATAGTCTTGTGAACTTTTTGAAATAACGGGTTCTGTATAAGAAAACTCATTTTGCGCAGCAATAATCACCTCTTTAGGCACAATAACACTTGCATTCGCTCTACGTACAAATTCTTTTTCATTTTCTTCTGTAAAAACAATTTCCCCTTCTGTTTCTTGTGAAAAACTGTTAGTAAACACATTAAATGCTTTTAAAAACTTATTCGCTACCAACATTTGAATCAGTCCTTCTCGAACGATAGCCGATTCCTTATTAATGGTTTGATGAAATAAGTTTTCCCATAAAACTAACTCTTCATCAACAGTAAGTTCTTGTGCTGCATATAAATTAGCATCAATACCAGCATACGATAATACTGTCTTATTACGCACTAACCATCCAGAAAACTGATATAACGCTTCGTGTAAATTTTTAATCTCTACCCTACTCGCTATGGGTGTAAAATTCGTACTATAAGCTCCTTTTAAGGCTGTTTTTCTTTCTTCGTTTGTAGTAGCTCCTTGTATTACTTGAAAAGCTAAACTCTCTGCTTTTTTTTCTTCTGGAAAGGAAACAAATCCAGTTTCTTTGTCTTCAATTAATTGTGGACTACGTAATGTTACAAACCTAAATAGGTTTGATTTGATTGGTTTTTTACTCATTTTTATAAATTTTTAATTAATTCTTAATCAAGCTCAAAAAAGAGCCCTGTTTAGTTGCTTTTCTAACAGTTCTTTTTTCTTGATTTTGGTTTTATTCAAAAAAATGTTTGAATAAACGAGTATAGATTTCAAAAAAGTGAAGAAAGTCAAGTTGAAATCTTAAAAACACAATCGCTAAAACCACACAAATGTTTGATTATTACAATTTTTTTGTATATTAGCAATTCATTAACGAGGCAAATATAAAACATATTACATATTTAAACAAACAAAAGTTTAATTATTTTTGCAATATGTAAAAACATAAAATGTTATGGGAATTTCCGAAAAAATAGCAGCAATTAGAGATGCTTTTAACTTAAATAACTTTTCTTTTTCAAAAAAAATAGGGGTTACTGGAACCACTATAGATAGCATTATTAATGGGAGACCTCAGTCTGACGGTAGTAGAAAAAAAACAAAACCTGGTTACGATGTTCTTACTTCTATTATTAATGAATTCAACATTAATCCCGACTATTTATTTGGAAAAAGTGATACAATGCTAAAAACTGAACCTACAAATATTCAAACATATTCTGGAGTTCCTCAGGTTGTTTCTGTGAATTCTTCAGGTAATGAAAACGTGGTTTATGTTCCTATACAAGCAAGAGCTGGTTATTTAAATGGTTATGGAGATTCAAATTATATAGAACAACTTCCTTCTTTTAATATGCCTCATCTTAATAATGGCACCTTTCGTTGTTTTGAAGTACAAGGAAACTCTATGGTGCGTACTTTTTTTGATGGAGATTTAGTTTTTGGAAAGTATGTTGAGAATTTACATGATATTAAAGATGGTCGTATCTATGTAATTGTAAGTAAGAATGATGGTATTGTTTTAAAACGTGTCATTAATAGAATAGAAGAAAGAGGTAAACTTATTTTAAAAAGTGATAATAAAGATGGCAACTACCCTACTTATACCATAAATGCTGAGGAAATTATGGAAGTTTGGTATGTAACTATGTTCGCCTCTAAACAAATGCCTGAACCTGTTGATGTTTATGATAGATTACACGATTTAGAAAGTAAAATTGTTGAATTAGAAGAGCAAATTAGCAGTAAAAATTAATTTTTATGCTTAAAAAACTGCTTTTTTTAGTTCTTTTACTCCCTTTTTACACCACTGCTCAATCCAACTGGCAACAATTTAAAAAACTACAAGGAGCCCAAAAAACATGGGTACTACTCCATCCTTTTAAAGCAAAAAAAGCTTTTATTGTTTCACGTGAAGCATCGAGAGTAAGTGACTCTCTAAGAGTTTCTCACTTACTAGATGGCGATTATGCAGGCGGACAAGTAGATGCTTTTCGTCATGCTTTTTGGATGGCTTTGTTACGACAATCAATTGGAGAAAATGCAGCCCGTTCACTTGGCAAAGCTCACGAAAAAGACAACTATAAAACATATAAAGAGCGAAAACTGGAAGACGGTGTTATTCCTGATCAAATTTCTTCTGAAATGGATTTATTTAACAACGAAATTGGCTTAACACTTTCTAAAAAAGGTGGTAACCTTCCTAAAAATGGGTTAATGTATAGAGTAATCAATGCCATTCATCAAGGAAAATTAAAAATTATTAAAAAAGATAAAAACGGTAATTTCCTGACTTGTAATAACGAGGTTATCCCTAAAAAAAGGCTTTTTGGTAAATGGGAAAATAATAAATGTTTGGTTGGTTCTAATTATAATAGATAAATGCAAAAAGTATATGTAATTTCTGGCACCATGTGTACGGTAGATTTATGGCAATATGTTTTTCCTAAACTAAAAAACATACTTCCAGTACATATTGATATTACTCCTGCTAATTCTTTTGAGGAAATTAATCAAATGATACTGAATCATATTGAAGAACCTGCTACAATTATTGGTTTTTCTTTAGGGGGATTTTCTGCTATGAACTTTAGTGTTCATTACCCTGAAAAAGTGAGAAAGTTAGTTGTAGTTGCTGCTAATACTGATGGATTGAGTGATTCAGAAATTCAACTAAGAAAAAGCACTATTGACTTTTTAGAAAAGCACACCTACAAAGGAATCTCTCAAGCAAGAATTCAACAATTTTTACACCCAGATAATCACCGTAATTCCGAAATTATTTCTGTTATTAAAAAAATGGATGCCGATTTAGGAAAAGACGTACTACTTCGTCAATTAAAAGCAACTTCAACTCGTTTAGATATTTCGCAAAAAGTTTTAACCTTAAACACACCTATGTTTTTTATTGCTGCTGAAAATGATGCCCTTGTCAACCCCAAAAAACTAAAAGAATTTGCCAATAAAACTGAAAAAGGAACATATATAATGATTAAGAATTGTGGTCATATGATTCCTCTTGAAAAACCTGAAGAACTGGCATCAATACTGAACTTAACCATCAACTAACAATATAAAATGTCTACTAACCTTAACAATGTTATCAGTTACAACTCTAATTTTTTACCTGAAAAAGAAGCTACAGAGTTATTTCAGCAATTAACTAGCCTGTCTGAACTTACAAATATGATGGAAATGAAACTTCCATCTGATGAGGTAATTAAATACAATTTTGGTAAAGTAATGTTTGTTGATTCTGACTTGTTGGAGAAAAATATTTTTCCAAAACCGATTTGGGGAAACGTTATGGAATGGCCAAAATATATGCTTCCGATAAAAAGACAAATTGAAGAACATACTGGACAGGAGTTTAAAACTTGTGTATGCATTTATTATCCCAATGGAAATTCTGGCATTGATTATCATTCAGATAAAGTGGCTTTTGGAAATACTGATATCATTCCTTCCGTTAGTTTAGGTGAAGAACGCATGTTTTATCTTCG
>NZ_JBLWTZ010000042.1:0-7696 GCF_048269885.1 Tenacibaculum sp.
CAGTGGATATCATGTGCGCTCATTAGCAGAAACAGCGATGTACCGTTTTAAACAGTTGATGGGGGCTAAGCTAAATGCGCGTGATTACAATCGCCAACTGGTTGAAGCGATGATCAAAGTGAAGGCGCTAAATAAGAACAACACCCTTGGTCTGCCTAAATATCAGTAAGTTAAGTGAGTTTGTTAGAGAGCTGTATTTGATCAACAAGGCCATCAGTAAAGTGAATAACTTTATTTTTACCTGCACAAACGCCATAGTGATCGAATCCAAGTATGCCAAACCGATCATAATCACATTGAATCCTAATCACCGTCCCTCTTTCAACACTTTCTAACATTTATATCCTTATAATAGAATTATTGCTTGATCAGTATTATTTTAACAGCGTTCATCTAATAAAAAAGTAAACACGTTTTCTACCGTCGATTATGTATGAATCCAACATTTTACTATTTGTGGACGAAGAGCCCAAGTTATGCACGCTTGATTTAGAAAGCAAGCTATTAACACTAATCGGACTATACTCAAAACCATCGGGTTTAGTGATACAATACCCTCTCATCCAGTCAATAACATCTCGCGTCGTAAAGACTCGATTTAATTGACCTTTTTCAACTGCTATTTTTATCTTTATAATTAGAGAATGCATTGTTTATTTTCCTATTGCTAAATTAACGCCTTCGACATTAAAGACGCAAATGGAGAATACCCAACCAATCAACAAGTGTGGCCCTTAACTAAAATTTCCTAGAATTAATCAACCAAAATGTTTTTCCCTGTGACAGTTGGGGCATAACGCTATTGCATTCTCAATGGTGTCTTCGCCCCCTTCAGCCAAAGGTTTTATATGATGAACTTCCAAGTAAGGAGTATTATCTTTTTTACGTTTGAAGGGCGCCTCTTTTAAGCAAGATTCGCATTGCCCTTTAGCTCGCTCCAATACTTCTGCAACTACATCTGGGTTTCTATCAAATACAGTCGTCATCACAAATCGCTTCTTTGGTAATTTTGGTGCTTTTTTAAGGCGCTTCTTACGGCTTTCAGAGTTATCTTGCTTTGCACGCTCTACGTTACCCTCGAAGTTGGAAATAACTTCTTGTGAAGTCAGAGATTCGTCAGCACCAACTAAACCTAATTTAAACCACTTCTTTCCATCTAAATCCGTTATATGGCCCAGATATTTGAAAACACCTTTATACGTAAACTCTTTGTTTGAGATATTGCTTCTAACAAATGTATGTATGGAAATACCTTCGGAGTTAATAATTGCCGCATTATCTTTATATGACTCTTTAAAAGTAGTGCCGACGCTTTTCATATAATATTTAAGTATTTTATCTTCAGACAGCCACTCATTAGGGTACTTACCATCGTTCAGAGTCGCTTTTATGAATATCTCTTCAACTTCGTTATTTTTTTCATGAAGTTGAATACCACCAAGTCGAGTATCATATTTATCAATTGCCGCTAACATTTGCCTGGCTGTGTATTGATTACCTACTATAAAATCACACAAGCGAGATTTATCATTCAATTTCTCTTTAAATCTAGATTCGAATAACGGCAATAAAGACTCGTAGGTGTCAATACCATTACTGGTTAATTCAGTATATGCGGGACTATCTTCAGCAGATGAAACCATGTTTAGTAGGAAACGATGAATATCACCCACCTTCTGTAAGCTACCTACGATACTTTTTTGACTCCTAATAATATTTTTGGTCTTACTTGATATGCTATTGTGATTTAAAGCCTGGTTGTATATTCGCTCAAAAATGAGCTCTTTTGCACTCGTTAACATCATTCCTTTTTACTCACTCGCTATACACTGACTTAAAACCAATTGATTACCTTTTCCTTGGGCTTCTAATATTCTCTGGTTACGCTTACATTCCCACTCATCAACAAGATCACCCTCTGACCAAGCCTGCATTTGTTTGTACTGAGACTCAGATATACGAGCGTTATACTCATTAATCATGTAAAAATAAATTCTCGCAATGTCACCTCGAACATTAGGTGATGGCTCAACAACATCACGTTCAAAATCCACCTCAAAATCACATTGACCGTAATTTCTGACTTCTTTGTCGATCTCAGCGAAGTTTAAATCAGACCTATCACCATTCAGTTCACCAACTGCTGGTACTAGGTTTACTAAATCATCATGAGCTCTGCGAAAGTTATCATTTAAGTCATAAGCACAATCTCTTCTGGATATATATTTACCCTTTTTGTTTCTGCACTCTGAAAAGCTATTACGATTGGCCCATTGCGGTAAATGCCCTCCAATAAATTTCGCTGGCATAACATGTTCCCATTCAATCCTGACAGTACGTGAATTCACTTTGCCTTTCTTTGTTATCGGTTTTCTAGGTTCATAACCGCATGATTTAGGTAACAGGTAGGTCTCAAACCTTTTACCATCGTTATCCAAATCATCAACATCATCGAATAAAAAATCACATTGGCAATAAAAAGTAATTTGCCTATCAAAATACACCTTTCTTTCAGCCAATCTCTTTGCTGATGAAAAGCTTTTCGGAAAATCAGCAAATACATTTGTGGAAATTAGTAGTGATAGAAAAATCACGAAACGATACATAAATTAACATCTCTTTGAGCAATCAAATGCAAAATACAATTAGTTCAATAAGTTAAATTCCCGCCACTTAAACTACATGAGTAGAAAAAAAATGTAAAAAGCATTTTGATAGAAAATCTGCGGGAACAGCGGGGTTAATAAGGAAAGCCATATTATTCATTATTGATTCTATAATTAATCGCTGTTAAATACTGGGAAAGCTCTAATTATAGAATCAAAATAAATAACACTAAGAGGATAAAAAAAAGCTCAGTGCACAAAGTACATTGAGCAAAAAGTTAAGCGGGATATCAGATTTTCGGGTTAATCAATTTCAACTGAAATAATGCTGCGACTAATACAATAGAAAGTCTCTCTATTTTTTTTGGTGGCGCTCTGTCTACGGTTATTAGCTTTATCGGGTAAGTGCTCAGTTGTTCTTAAAGTATTTCTATCGGGCTCATGCTTTAGAAGGTCCAATTGCTTAAGCATGTTTATAACCATCGATTCACTAGCTGACTTTAGCCAGCGCTTAAACACCTCTGGATAGATATAAAAGTGTGTGTTATTTACATAACCAAAATGCTTATTAGGTGCTATTGAGGTTTTCACTTGAATAAAGTTACCTTGCTCTGATTGCAACTTAAACTTAATGAAATTAAACGCTAGCTCCGCATCAGAATGCCTATTTGGGTCATAATCATAAAATCGCTTATAAACATACGAAATTGCTTCCGTTATTTTTTCTTTATCCCATTGAAGTACGCCAAACTCTTTGCCCAGCTGACCTGCCACTGAAAGTAATGCAAATCGTTTCATAACTCGTGCCTCTATTGAGCTATTGCAAGGCAAGCTATTTTTAAGCTCCTCATACGTTGAGTCAAGAAGTGCTCTGACTTCAGTTTTTAGCTCACAATAAGAAGACTTAAAATTTACGAGCTTTTCTAAAAAGTCATTGAGTAAGAAACCATAATTTTCACTCACTGTTTTTTCGTATAACTGAGCAGCTTCTTCATTGCTAGAGTAAATTTCAGGGAAATTAATATCATTGTCTTGCAAAGAAATGCCTGGCATTCGTACTGATTTACCTTGACCCAATTTAGGCTCTCGTAAACGCTCAATCATTGACTGCATTGACAGTTCACCACTTGAAAGTAGCATAAAACTAACAGGTTCTGGCTCAATGGACTCTAAATTTTGACCCATTCTCGCTTTATATGCCCCGCCTGCAATCGCGTATACGTCTGCTGTGAATGTCTTTGAGCTATATTTTGATAGTTCATCGAGAATGAGCACATCGTTATTATATAAATAATACTTAGCCTCAATACCGTTTTTTGTAGTTCCCCAAGACATCATCACCCCTTGCTCTCTACCGCCTTTATCCGGTGGTCTTGGGTTTCCCCGAACAGAAGCTGTGATCATAAGTAATATCGTTTTCCCTACGCCTGATGGACCGAAGACATGAAAGCCTCCACCGTCAATATTAACTAAATCCAATAAAGAACCCGATAACCCAATGAGCACTGCAAAAACTATAAAGTGAGGGGCTTCATCATTGAGGATCACCTTTTGATACAACTCTTTTGAGCCTTTATGCTGAGCCACTTTCTTTAGCTCAAAAGGTAGTGGCAGTGATAAAAACTCTTCATTTGAGGTTAGTTCATTATTGTTTGCGTGAATTTTATCCACATCGATAAATATTAAACGCTCATCAATAAACCCGTTTCGCTCTGGTAATATGTATTTTCTTAATAACTTTTCATTTTCAATATGAAGACACCTAGTGACTAGCTTTTTAAAGTCTTTAATTTCATGATCTTGAATTGTTAAACCTAACTTAAGTAGTTCAGAAGTTAGTTGATTTTTAGTTCCACTAAAATATTTTAACTGTAGCGTAAACGATTTATCTTTCAGCTTAAGAACCACACTTTGAATTTTATTATCAACGGAATAAATTGCGCCGATAGGTTTCACTACCCCAGCTTCAAAGTTATTGATTAGCCCTTTTTGGTATAGCTCTACTTCTTTCTTGTATTCATCACTCATACTGGCCATCCTTACCTAGCAAACGCATTTCTTCGAATACAATCACTTCATTTAATGGAAAGCGAATAAGTCTACCAACCTTGATGTAAGGTGGGATTTGTTCGGGTGTTAACGCTTTCGCCTTGTCCAACCAAGACTTTGATACTCTCCAACGCTCAGCAAGTTCGCTCATTGTTAAGAATTTTTGCCTAGTGTTTTTCATTATTTTTCGCCTATCTATTTAGAAGAGGCATGAGTGTGCCATTAGATGGCAACTCAAATCTTTGATAACTGTAATTTCCTAGAATTTCGAATAACGTGTTGCGTGGGTGCACACCTTAACGTGTGAGTGAATCAGCTATTTTTTGAGAAACTTGAGTTAATGATTCTATATCAGCATATAAGTAACGAGAGGTTGTCTTGATGTCTTTGTGATTAAGCAATTGCTGGGCAAGAAAAACATTTTCATATGCAACCATTGTGGCAAAAATAGCTCGACAGTGATGAAAGCTAAACTCAGTTAGATTAAGCTCCGACTTCATTTTATCAAGAAAGCGTTTTGGTGGTGACATTGGGCCACCTTTTGCTAATGCAGATGGAAACAAGTAGTCACTCCAAGTTTTTTTTGATAGCTCCTTAAGTATCGACATAGCGCGCTCATTAAGAGGTATCTTGTAAGGGTGACCAGATTTGGTATCAGGTATAGTTATGGTAGATTCTTTAAAGTCAATGTAGTCAACCTTGGCGCTGAGAAGCTCGCCACGGCGACACCCCGTAAAGAGAAGCGCTAATATTAATCTGCTAGCCAAGTAATGCTCAATAGGTGCACTTTCACAATAGCGAATTATATCTTTAACTTTATCTTTGCTTGGTAACCGTTTTTTGTTTTGGTTTGATTCTTTTTGCTTCTTGATATTAGCGACTGGGTTTTGCTCTTTAGTTATAACACCGCTATTTACTGCAAAGTTAAACACTGAGGCAATTGCTGACAAATCACGATTAACAGTCGCAGTTGAAACACTCTGCTCCCTAGATTGAAGCACTCGCCTAATATCGCTTTCAGAAATTCGCCCTAAGTACTTTTCACCAAAATAAGGTAAAAATACCTTATTTATTTTATCTATATATTCTTGACCAGTTCGAATTGAAGACAAGACATAACTTCGATACTCGCCGTCAATAAACTTATTGAACTTAGGCCCTATTCTAACTTGCTCATACTTTCCAAGCTGAACATCTAACTTTAACTTTGCTGCAACTTGTCTAGCCTTTGCTATATTCATTGCCGGAAAAGTACCAATGCGCTCGTAATATCGCTGTCTTTTCCAAAACACCCTTGCAATGAATGTTACCTTAGAGTTTGTTTTAATAACTCGTAGTGATGGTTCTTCCGCATCAACCCACTCTTTGTTTGAGTTAGGTTCTAGACTTTGTACAAGCGTTTTAGTTAAGATTTGTCGTGAATTCACAGAGATAACTCCAATTGATTGAAGTGATATTTATAAAGCCAATTAATGCAAACAGCATGCATAAAGGGAATTTCCTAGATGAACAATAATACCAATCCACTAGATGAACACTTAAACCTGCTGCTAAAGGATAACGTAGGCAAAACTCAACTATCGTTTATTGGAAGACTTATTGGAATTGAAGAACTGAAAAGAAAAAAGGAGAAAGTGAAGCTCAAAAGTAAGGCTATAAGAAATACCAATACTCAATTAAACACTATAGTAAATCTCTTAAGTGCTGATGTTTCTGAGGCAGATATCCAGCCACTTTGCAGTGACCTATTATTCGAGTTGACTAGTAATCTCACTAATCAAGATTACACCACACGAAAAATTGAAAATACGTGGTCTCTTGCTCTTGAAAGTTCAGCTGAAAATCAGTACTTATACTATAGCTCTGACGAAGAGTGTTTTTGTCAGCTTGTAGACAATGTATTTCCCAGAGATAGAAGTGTAATTTCAATCGTGCTCCCTCACTCTCAAAAAACGGGCACTAGAGATGGAACCTGGGAGCATTTGAGTTTTAAAAGTCCAATAATTTATGAACAGCTCAATACGTTAGTATGGAGCACATTGCTAAGTTGCCTTCGTATAGAAGGTAAGTCAAAGAAGTACATATTAGAAAAAGTTACTACGCTTCCCTTGTGCCCAAGAATGGAAGAGTATACGCCTTTGATTTCTGGGATAATTAATATCTCGAAAGATCATGAAGCTACGTCAAAGACATTAGGAATAGAAAGTTATGCCAATCATTATGCATATAATGATGCATCACACTTATATTCTAGTTTTAACTTCTTAGGGCGTACATTTGGTAAATTTTCATTATTAAGGCCTATGAAATATCAGCCGGAGCAAGGTGAGTCAACTTTTGAAGATGACATTAAAGCATACAGGCAGTCTCTTTCTTACTTATTGTGCCAAACGTCAGGACACATAATAACTATGAACCTAGACACCGGGGAAAAAGCGAAAGGTTCAAGTTCCCCTTCAGAAAGCTGTTTGATCACCCCGTATTGGTGGTCTGAAACCATAAAGTCTTTACGTCCAGAAAATAATAGGAAGGCAAGTCAATATGTTAGACCTGACTTAAACCTTTTTAGCAATGAACAATATTTAAGGTTATCTGATGTAAACGAGTTACGCACTAACATAAAACAACTAACTTCTTCGAGGGCTAGTAAGCGGAAAAAAATTTTTCACCAGTTACTTGTAAAGTCGTTCAATAAACCTGGCTTCCCTTCTCTTATGTATCCTTACCCAACGCCTTAACTTAAATAAAGCTAGTGTAGTTCGAAATGAATACTTCTAATTTTCCCAGAAAAATTAAATCTGTTTTAATCTAATGTAACTTCAGTTGATTAATAAGTTTACTGTGAGTGAGTATATACATTTTAATACAGCTTGATGTTTAAAAGTATACTCCTAAAACTTCATATTTAGCTCACTAAGTTTAAATTTCCAGGATTGTGATTCCGGTTGTCGTGGGTTCAAGCCCCATCAGTCGCCCCACTTCTCTCCCTTAGTAAATCCATATATTTTTCTATTTTAAGTTCCAAGATCTATCTTTAACAC
>NZ_JBLWTZ010000043.1:0-6928 GCF_048269885.1 Tenacibaculum sp.
AATTGTAATTCCTATTGGCTTTCAATTTTCTTGTGATGCTGAGTCATTTAAGTCTGCTATTTCTGGTATTTTTTATGCCAAGGCGAATAACGATGTAAGGCCGTTCCTAAATCATATTAACTTTTCTATAAATTTTCATCAGATGAAGCTATACACTAGTGATGGTCATAGATTGGCTACGGATATTGTTCAGTTAGAAAATTCTGTAGATGATTTGAAAGGTATCTTGCCATTTAAGCTTGCTGAAATGCTTCTCCAAGCACAGACTGATGGTACTTTGGGCTTTTTCTTTGATGATAGCCATTTCTATTGCTCAACTGGAGGAACAGTATATGGCTCAAAGTTCGTTGCCACTGAGTTTACAGACGTAAGTGAGATTTTAAATACTGAGTTATTTCAATCCATTAAAATTGCTAAAAGTGAGTTGCTTGACTCTGTAAAACGAATTAAGGGCTTTGTTCAAAGTGCAAAAATAGCAAAGTTAACAATCTCATTAAAAGGGCAGGAATTATTACTAAATGCAAATGCGGATAAAGGAAATGAAATTGACGATGTAGTAAATACTGAATTATTACAAGCAAATGTATCCGATGGTTATGAACCTGAATTTACCTTAAACCCAAATTACCTGTTCGATGCTGTTAAAAGCATAAAATCAAACTCTGTTTGTATATCTTTCACTTCAAAAGCTCTCCTCAAAATCACTGACCCTGATAACGCCAATATCCACAGTGTGATCATGTCTATGCGCTAGTTTATCTAGCGCTATTTTTATCGTAAAAAATGCGCGTTTTGAACACCTTGATACCTTATTTCCAGTCAAGAGAAACAAATTAGGAAATCAGTTATGAATAATCAAAACAATGTAGAAGTACAAGTGCTAAAAACAGTTCAGTTAGTACCATTTGCATTAGGAAACTCACGTGAAAAAAATAATCGTGAGGCGCGTAAAAATTTAACCGAATCTATCAAGGAAGCTGGAGGGGTATTACAGCCAATTCTTGTTCGTCCAACAGCAAACGAGTCTAAGTTTGAAGTGGTAGCAGGTTTTGGTCGCTGGGAGTCGTGTATTGAGCTTGGTTTCGACGATATACCAGCACTTATAAAGCCAATGACTGACAATGAAGCGTATGAAGCTCAGTTAATTGAAAACCTAGTGCGAGATGATTTAACCATTGTTGATGAATCAAAGGCAGCGCAAAAATTTATTACGATGTATCAAGGTGATTATTCAGCCGCAGCCGAGCGATTAGGTTGGACTCAAAAAAAATTAAATGACCGTGTTCAGTTATTACGTTGTTGTGATGATGTATTAAACGCATTAAACGAAAATAAAATTAAGATTGGTCACGCAACCATTTTATCGAGCTTTTCAGAGAAGATACAAATCGGCACATTAGGTAACATCATCAATGAAAATTGGAGCGTTGAGTATCTAAAGCAACGTGCTGGAAAGGCTAAGAAGTATTTACATACAGCAAAATTTGACACCAAAGACTGTACAGCTTGTCCTCATAACACTTCACACCAGATTGGTATGTTTGACTTTAACGTTAGTGATAAAGCGGCGTGTGCAAAGCTATCATGCTGGAATGTTAAAACCGATGAATGGCTGAAAGACCAAAAGAAGTTAGCAGAAGAAAAATACGGCACAGTAATATTATTAGTTGAATGTTCAAGCGCTGACAGGAATACAGTTTCTAGTACCAGTGTTGGTGAATCACAATACAACGAAGGTTGTGCATCTTGTGAATCGAATGTAGTGATTATGGATGATCGTTCTGGTCGTGAAGGGCAAACATTAGAGTCGCAATGTATTGATAAGGTTTGCTTTGCAAAATGTGTGAAAGCATTTAATGAACCAGATAATACTCAAGAAGAAATTGAAGCTGAAAGCAAAGCTAACTCTACAGAACCCTCGACTTCAAAAAGTGCGAGTATATCAACCAAAAAACCTCAACCAGTGGCACAAAAAACACCTAGTGCTGTTCTTGAGCTTGAAAAGAAGTTAATTCATCAAGAAGCTGAAAAAATATTTGCGAATGAAGCTTGGTACGTAAATGGTGTTGTGCTTGCCTCAATGGCTATTACGACAGGTTATAAGCCAGCATTTTTCAAAAAATCAGATAGTTTTAATGAAAACGTTTTGGCATGTAAACCAATTTCAAATGAGCAAATTCAAGAAGCTATAAATCAAGCCGTAACAGCGAGTGTATCAAGTAGCGCAAAAACTGTAGATAGTCGATTTGTGTTTCAACAACAAGCCTTAATGATTAGCGCTATGGCAACACTTGATAACGCAAAAGACATTATAACCGCAGCGTGGAATCCCTCTGAGGAAGTATTAAAGAACTATACAGGTGCGGGTATTAAAGGTCTGTGTGTTAGTGCTGGTTTTGATAAGGCATTTAATGATTGTGAAGCTAACAAATCAGCCAAGCATTCATTTTCTAAAATTGCTGCTAAATCAAAAGGTGACTTTATTAAAGCTATTCTCGCTTTTAATTTTGATTGGTCTTCTTTTGCGCCTGACACAATTTTCAAGCACTTAAAATAATTTCCCTCCCTTTGGGGTTTCTTAAGATGAAGTTGCCCCTTTTTTTTCCCATGTTCTAATTAATTTACTTTTAAAAACGAGATATAAATATGATTCAGTCTATTGCAAACCTAATGCAGCAAGCAGGTGCGAAACAAGTACAGCTTTCAATTAAATTAACTGATAACGGCGCTCAAGTGGTATTGAACACTCAGTTATACCCATCTAACTCTCCTGAGCTTGAAGGTGCGATTGAAAAATTAAATGAGCGTGATAAGTCGGCGCAACTTAGGTTACGAACAGCGCTTTCTAAGCCACTTATTGCCAAAGGTGATATTGGCGAGCTAGATGTTAACTTCGCTGACTACATTACTCAGTACACAGATTCGTTTGTAAGCGCTGCTGCAAGCTATAACTCACTTGTTGGTGTCAAATCATCATTAGATGCTGCAACGTCCTCTGTCGGCGCTTCTGAGGGCTCTGTAACGATAAATAATGAATCAACTGTTAATGCAGAGCCAAACATCACAGTTGATGAAGATCTTTCAGATTTTGATGATGAGCAAGCTGATTCGCTATAAGGGGTGTGACAATGCAATTTGAAAGTTTAGAGAATTTAGAGCGTAAATTTATTTTAGGTTCAATTGAGTTAGCAGATCCGATTCCTAGTGGTTCACTTGATGAAGTTGTTGAATTACTTTCTACGCAGTACCCGATGGTACGCTTTACACGTATTTATGAAAGTGACGGTATATTGTCTAGTTGTGGTCGGTATATGGAATACACAATCCAAGTTCCGCCTGTAAAAACAAATGGATGATTTATGGTAAGCAATTTCGATAAGCGCCTTTTGGCGCTTGATGCGCAAATAGAAAAGATAAACTCAACAAAAAAAGGAGTCTCAGAAGAATGTTCATCTCACGTACAGAGGAAATTGGAGCTTGGTCGCTTACCCAAGCAGCCATGCCCTTACAAAGGGAAGTGGTTACCCCCGCTCATGTAGCTCTTCCACATCAACAGCTGTACGGTGTTGTCCCAATGATAACGCCTCAAGCAAAAGAAAAAATAGATGAGCAAACCCTTTTAGCGGCAGGTCATTTGACAACCTTGGCAGATGACTGGAGTTCTTGGAAACCTTTTTTACAAGGGATTCAAAAGCATTCATTAGCCGATGAGTTGCTTGAAAGTGTTCTAACGAGTGAAGTGAATACAGTCAAGCAGGCTTTGGCACTTAAAGACCTACATGACTTAACTATTAACGCAATTGAATCTCAACTCAGTGATTACAAAGAGTTTTGGTTAAGTAAGCTCAAAGAGTTTGGGTTATCAACTAATGAACAAATTGCTGATTTTATGACTAGGACTGTAGAGCTAGACATTGAATCTGTGTTCTTTGAGGCTTCTAAATATACCTATTATTCATCTCCAGATGCCTACTTGAAGTTTACGTATGGTCAAGGTCTGGCTGTGCTTGATATTGATTTAAAAGATAAGCCAAAGCCATTAAGAGATCTGACAGTGAATTTAATCAATGTTTTAGCCTGTATTGGTACTTATAATACATCGCTCGATTTGATGTACTCGCACAGTGTTGATCAGGAATTGATGGAATATGTACGAGATCTAAGTTCTGAAAGTCGTAATGCATTGAAAGAGTCTGTATTTGAGCTTGAAGATGAAGAATTGGCTTTGTTTCTTAATGAACATCACTCAGGAGTGGCAGAAGAATTTATTGATATGTATGGCGATATTGATAGCCTGATCTTTAGTTTAAAAGACTGTATAGAGTTTAACTTTGACCTTCATAATGACGGTTTATTTAATGATCTGTTTTTCTATGATGATTTGAAAACTAGTCTCAACAATATTTTAGCTGTGTTACAGAATTGGTCTGATACACAAAACCCCCTTGTATCTCATCCACTCGCTTATAAATTGAAAGTCCTTAGTGAGCTATTACTTTCTCATTGCCAATATGATTTGGTTAATTATTTTGAAACTTGTTCTGATGTAATTGTTTCGGATTTACGTGTTATTAGTTTTGATTTAGCTAATGATACAGCGGCTTTAAATAACTTAAATCAATACTTCAATGACACTTGTGAAAACGGAGAATTAAAAATTGACCTAACAGATGTCCGTTGTCTGGATGCATTAAAGCAAATGCGTATGGCTGATGTGTTAATAGGGGTTTTAGTTTCAAGTTAAGCGCGTTTATCATCGTTGGGTATTCTGTTTTTACCTTCTAAATTCGGAGATAAAAATGAATAATCATACACCACAGGTTGCTCTTGTATTTCATGGGCAATCTGCGAACAATATCTTTTGTGCAACAAAGCACATGATTGATAGTGATGGCATGAAGTTAGGTGAATACATTGATGTACCAGAATGTATAGAAATAATGCGCACACAACTCTCACCTAAAAAAATTGAAACTAAGACCGATGATTTAGAACTGCTGCCAAGCAATGTGATCTTAAATAACAGTAAAGCGCTGGTATGGCACAAACCTTCTCATAAAGGAATTTTTTGGTATAGAAGTCATAACGCCAAGACTGAATTTTCAATTATCTACCCTGCCCTTCTTTTTTGTTTGGAAAAAGATAAACAAGGAGAACCTAATGGGTTAATTGTGTTTGCTTTGCCAAGTAATCAACGACCCAATGAAAATACGCATTTGTATCATGCGCCACTGATGAATATTTATTCGAATGGAGCTGTTTGCCAAGGAAATGCAACTTTACCCAAAAAGATCATATCAATTGCTGAATGCATGAATGATGTTGAGAAAACTGTACTGGCCTCAAACTTCACTCACGTAAACCACGAAAAGACCCTTAAAGCAAAGGAAGTTGTAACAACGCAAAATTTGCTCGCATTTTGGAGCGCTAAAGCCAACACAAAGAGCCTAAGTAATGCAAAAGTAAGAATGCGAGAGTTAAATCGATTTATGCGTTTGGGAGAGTTTTTAAGCTCGGCCTTGTGAATATTTCACATTCAGATTGATAGTGAATAATTCACATTGTATGTCCGGTCACATTAAAAGGGTTAAAAAATGAACACGTTTTCAATTCCATCAGAGTGGATTTCTAAACCATTAAATGTATTAGTTATTGGTGCGGGTGGTACAGGATCTGCGTTTTTATCAGAATGTTTTCAACTTGATTATTTATTGCGAAAGGTCACTAATCATCAAGTTCACTTAAACATCAGTGTGTATGACGATGATAAAGTGAGTGAATCAAATGTCGGTAGGCAAGGATTTTATCCTGTTGATGTTGGTATGTATAAAGCTGAAACGCTTGTTTCAAGATTTAATTTACATGGCAATTTGAGTTGGAAATATAAAAATGAGCGTTTACTGCCAGAGGTATTTGATTATAGAAACTATGACTTGGTGGTTACTTGTGTAGATAAAGCAAAGGTTCGTGCTGATTTGGGGCGTTTTTTTGCTAATGATAATCGTGGTTCTCGTTATAATAAATCACTTATGTGGTTAGATTTGGGTAACGGACGCGCATCAGGTCAGATTATTTTAGGTCACGCTTACGAGCAAATTAATAAGCTACCCAATGTGTTTGATTTATACCCCCAATTAGAGAGTATTGTTGATGTTGACGAGGACTCTTGTAGCCACATAGAAGCTCTACGTAAGCAAGAGTATGGAATTAACAAAAAGGTTGTACTGGAAGCAACAAGGCTTTTGTGGGAGTTATTAAGAAAGGGATCTATTTCGCATCATGGTTCTTATGTCGATTTAGAGAGTGCGACAGTAAAACCTTTAAAAATAGACCCTGTTTGCTGGCAAGTGCTAGGTTACAACTCTTAAGGTTAGCTATTTTCACCAGTTCGCATTGCCGCTAATTCCTTTGACGCTTCAAGTTTGGCGGCTTTCCCACCTCTCAATACATCAATAATGCACTTTGCAATGTATCCGCAGATTAAAGCTGGAACGACAAGTCTAAATAAAATAATTAATGTTGCTGCATTAGCTATTAAATATAGGCTTGCACCAAAACAAATGAATAGCACGAACAAGATAAATTGGTATCCCACGTTCACCTGTTCATCAACAGTTCGTTTTGAATTACCGCTGCTAATTTTCACGATCATTTTGCTCAATGTAGAACTCATACAATATGCTCCTTTGTTAATATCCCCATCAAATTAGCATCTACTCATAGTTGGGCATGTCGAAAAAACTGCAAAATTAAACAATTTTTCATTGTTTAACCTTTGTTTAGTAATTTATTACCTGAATTTATCTTTTTTTTAAGTATTAGGTTGGGTTTGTTGATATAGAGTTAGTGTATTAATGCGAGGGGTTACTATGCTAGCTGACAATCGAGAAATTATTATTGAATCAGATGTGAGTGCGATACATCAGGC
>NZ_JBLWTZ010000044.1:0-6389 GCF_048269885.1 Tenacibaculum sp.
CCGATATCGCCAATACCACCACTACTTTAACAGCGACCAACCTTACCGCTACCACGCAATACCGTGCGGTCGTACAAAGTGGAACGTGTGCAGAAGTGACTTCTGCCACAGCAACCATTACCGTAGGAGGAGTAGTTAACTTAACTATAGATAATATTACAGCAGACAATATTGTCAATGCAACAGAAGCAGGAACAACTATTCCAGTAACCGGAACGGTAGGAGGAGACTTTAACACAGGAGACACTGTAACTTTAGTGATTAACGGAAACACCTATACTGGTACAGTAGATACCAGTGGAAACTACAGTATAAATGTACCAGGCTCAGACTTAGCAGCTGACCCAGACACGACTGTAGATGGAAGTTTCCTATCGGCTACATCTTGCTCCGCGAACACGAATCATGTTTATAATGTAGACACGACGGCTCCAGTTCCTACCATTAGTGTACACAACATCACGGCAGACAACATTGTCAATGCAACAGAAGCAGGAACATCCATTCCAGTAACCGGAACGGTAGGAGGAGACTTTAACACAGGAGACACCGTAACATTAACAATCAACGGAAACACCTATACTGGTACAGTAGATGCCAGTGGAAACTACAGTATAAATGTACCAGGCTCAGACTTAGCAGCCGACCCTGATACCACTGTAGAAGCAAGTGTAGCCACAACAGACGCATCCGGGAACACAGGTAGTGCCAACACGAATCATGTTTATAATGTAGACACGACAGCTCCAGTTCCTACCATTAGTGTAGACAACATTACGGCAGACAACATTATCAATGTAACAGAAGCAGGAGCAACTATTTCAGTAACCGGAACCGTAGGCGGAGACTTTAACACAGGAGACACCGTAACATTAACAATCAACGGAAACACCTATACCGGTACAGTAGATGCCAGTGGAAACTACAGCATAAATGTACCAGGCTCAGACTTAGCAGCCGACCCTGATACCACTGTAGAAGCAAGTGTTACAACAATGGATACTGCTGGAAATACTGCTTCAGCTACAGATGCTCATCTGTACAATGTAGATACCACAGCTCCTACCCTTTCTATTCTTATTAATGACATCACTCCAGACAATATCATAGACGCAACAGAAGCAGGAACGAACATTCCAGTAACCGGATCAGTAGGAGGTGATTTTAACACGGGAGACATGGTAACCCTAACAATCAACGGGAATACCTATACTGGTACCGTAGACGCTAGTGGAAATTACAGTATTAGTGTGCCAGGTTCAGAATTAGCAGCCGATCCTGATACCACTGTAGAAGCAAGTGTTACGACAACAGATACCGCTGGAAATACTGCTTCAGCTACAGATACTCATCTGTACAATGTAGATACCACAGCTCCTACCCTTTCTATTCTTATTGATGACATCACTCCAGACAATATCATTGACGCAACAGAAGCAGGAACGAACATTCCAGTAACCGGAACTGTAAGTGGAGATTTTAATACAGGAGACACAGTAACCCTAACAATTAACGGAAATACCTATACTGGTACCGTAGACGCTAGTGGAAATTACAGTATTAATGTGCCAGGTTCAGAATTAGCAGCCGATCCTGATACAACAGTAGAAGCAAGTGTTACAACAATAGATACTGCTGGTAATACTGTTTCAGCTACAGATACTCATCTATACAGTTTATTAGATTCTGATAATGATGGAGTTCCAGACATCACCGATATTGATGATGATAATGATGGAATTTTGGATATTGATGAAGGGAATGGCAACACAGATACCGATGAAGACGGGATTCCTGATAGTCTTGATAGCGATAGTGATAATGATGGAGTTCCCGATGTTACTGAAGGAAATGATAGTAATAGTGATGGAGTACCTGACAGCCTTCCTTCTGGCAATGATTCAGATGGAGATGGTTTGGATGATACTTATGACACAGATAACGAAGGCACTCCTGTAGACATTCCTGATAATGATGGAGATGGTATTCCAGATTTTCAAGATATTGATGATGATAACGACGGTATTAATACTTCAGATGAAAATCCCGGAGACCCTGACCCAACAACTAACGATGCTCTTGACACCGATGATAATGGTATTCCTGACTACCTAGACCCTAATACAAAACCCTGTGGTACTCCCTATAATATCATGACTCCTGGTAGTGATGGTGATAATGATATTTTCTTTATCTCTTGTGTAGATAGACCCGAATACAGTAACAATACTGTTGAGATCTTTAATAGATGGGGAAATACTGTATACAAAGCTTCTGGCTATAATAATAGAGATATTGTTTTTAAAGGAATATCTAATGGACGAACAACAATTAATGTTGATGAAAAATTACCTTCAGGCACCTATTTTTATGTTATCGATTTAGGTGATGGATCAAAACCAAAAGTAGGCTGGTTATACATTAATAGATAAAAAAATAATATGAAATTAAAACACTTATGCACATTAATATTCCTAGTTCAAATATTAATAAATGCAAATGCTCAACAAGACCCTCAATACACCCAATATATGTATAACACAATGAGTGTAAACCCTGCATATGCTGGATCGAGCGGACATACTATAATAAATGCGCTCGCAAGAACTCAATGGGTTGGTGTTGAAGGGGCTCCAGACACCCAAACATTAAGTTTTGACACTTCGTTAGGTTTTAGCGGAGTTGGACTAGGTATTAATCTAACTAACGATAGAATAGGGCCTGCTAATGAAATTTTTTTAGATATCAATGCTTCTTATACAGTTCGTACCAGTGATGAAGGAAATTTGGCTTTTGGGTTGAAACTTGGAGCAAGACATTTATATGTTGATTGGAACAAAGGCTTTGTTAAAGATAGAGACGATAAAAGTTTAACTGGAAACATTAACAGGTTTTTACCAACTATTGGAGCCGGTATTTATTACTACACTTCTAACTGGTATTTGGGAGCAGCTATCCCTAACTTCATTAACACAGATCATTATGATGACTCTAATAATGGAGGTGATATCGCAAAAGAACGAATGCACTTATTTTTAATTGGTGGGTATGTATTTAATTTAAACGAAAATATTAAGTTTAAACCCGCATTTTTAACAAAAATTGTAAATGGCGCACCTTTATCCTTAGATGTATCGGCTAATTTTCTTTTCAATGAAAAATTTACAGCAGGTATAGCTTGGAGGTGGGATGATTCTATTAGTGCTCTGATAGGACTTCAAGCTTCTAGAAATTTACATATAGGATTAGCTTACGACCTCACTACCTCTAATTACAGTAACTACAATTCTGGAACCTATGAACTAATGATTAAATGGGAAATATTCAAAGAACTAGCAATGAAATCTCCTAGATTCTTTTAAATTATAAAATGAAATGAAAAAAGCAATACATTTTTTACTTATAATAGTATTTATACCAACCACCATTAACAGCCAACGAAAGTATGCTGCTAACAGATATTTTGAAGAGTTTTCTTACAAAAAATCTGCTGAATTATATCAATCCATATACAACAAAGGAGATAATTCTTATACTGTATTAAGTAGATTAGGAGACTCTTATTACTTTAACTTTAAATATGTTATGGCAGAAAAAAACTATCAAGAATTAATGAAATTATACGAAAACTCTGCTAAACCCAAGCATATATTTAGATATGCCCAAGTTTTAAAAACTAATGGTAAAATAAAAGAATCTGACAAGTGGCTATTAAAATTAAATAAAAACGATAGTCGTGTGAAGGCGTTAGAAGAAAACACTAATTATTTTGTTGAATACTCTAATCGAGAAAAGACATATATAAACATCCACAACCTGTCTAGTAACACTTCTTATTCAGACTTTGGTGGACATATTCATAATGATCATTTATACTTTTCTTCTACCCAACCCAAAACAGAAAAAGACAAAAAACTCTATCGATGGAATAATCAACCATATTTAAACATTTATAAAGCAAAACAAAGTAACGATTCTATTAAATTTTTGGATGTAGGTAAACCTATCATTCTTGAAGAGTTAAGCTCTAAGTATCACGAATCAAACATTGTTATTTCTAAAGATGGAAAAACAGCTTATTTTACCAGAGATAACTTTGATGGCAAGCGATTAATAGGGGATGAAAATAATATCTCTCATCTTAAAATTTATAAAGCTACTAAAAGAGGAAAAATTTGGGAAGATATAAAAGAACTGCCTTTTAATAGTAATAGTTTTTCTTGCGGACATCCTGCCCTTAGCCCTGACGAAAAAACACTTTATTTTGTTTCTGATATGCCAAATGGCTACGGAGATACTGATATTTATAAAATAGCAATTTTAGAAAACGACACCTATGGAAAACCTGAAAACCTTGGTAAGCCTATTAATACAGAAAGTAAAGAAATGTTTCCTTTTATAGGAAATGATAATGTTCTGTATTTTTCTTCTGATGGACATATTGGCTTAGGAGGTTTAGATGTTTTTGAGGCAAAAATCACTAGTAACTCTTATACAAAACCAGTAAATTTAGGAAGCCCTGTAAATGGTTCTTTTGATGATTTTGCTTTCATTATTAACGACAAACATACTCAAGGTTACTTTTCTTCCAACAGAAAAGATGGTAAGGGAGATGATGATATTTATAGTTTTAAAATATACGATTGTAAACAAAATATTAAAGGAGTTATATCAGACTCAAGAACAGGTAACCCTATTCCCAATGCTACCGTTCAGCTTATAAACAAACAAGGAGAACCCATTTTGACTAAAACAACCAAGAAAGATGGTAGTTATTTATTTGAAAAAATAGATTGCGAAAAGAGTTTTGTAGTCGTTGTTTCAAAAAAAGATTATCGAAATTCTCAAAAAAACACAAAAACACTTGATGTCAACAAAAGATTAATTACTGAGAACATCCAGCTTGAATCTTTAATAGTAGATGATCAAATCATTATAAAACCTATTTACTTCGATTTTGATCTATATAATATTCGTGAAGATGCCGAATACGAGTTAGAACATATTGTTTCTGTCTTAAAAGACAATCCTAATATCAACATAATAATTGAATCTCATACCGACAGCAGAGGTTCGAAAGCATATAACAAATTATTATCAGACAAAAGAGCCAAATCTACAAGAGACTATATATTATCAAGAGGTATTTCTTCTAAAAGAATAAAAAGTGCTATTGGTTATGGCGAAGAACAGCTGTTAAACAACTGTAATGACTTAAATCAAAATAAGTGTACCGAAAAAGAACACCAACTAAACAGAAGATCATATTTCTATATAGAAAAAAAGTAATTTGTATTAGTTAATTTATGAGTCATTCTAAAACCCATTGATAACATATTTTTAATTAAGTGTTTTAGTTTTATATAGAGTGTGTCTTAAAATAAGTTTACACATTTTTATGTTAATCTTAGTATAAGGTTACAACTTGCTTTTAAGTTCTGTTTTGATGTTTATGGGTTATCATAGTTGGCAATACTGACAGATAGCTATGTGGTAGGTTGGTTTGTACATAGGTATATAGCTGTTTTGCTGTATAATTGCCTTTTTCATATTTCTTGATGGCTGTTGTAATTTTCTTTTGATAGGTCGCTTTGCGCTTTCTTGCGTTTTGTTGCGTTTGTTGTTGCGCTTTTTCTATTGCCTTTTGTTCCTGATACTTTACATGGGTTTTCCAAACTTTGTGCAAGCCGAAAAAGCCTATTTCATGGGATTGGGTACGTGTTTTATCAAAGTACAATGAGGGATACAATGCGGTTACTTGTGATTTGATAAACCACTTGCGAGCAAATTCTAGTTTCCAACGGTATTCTTTGAGTTTTTTAATCAGGGTTGTCTTTTGAGTGATGTTTGTAAATAGTTCGTTGTTTAGGTAATTGATGGCTTTTTTCCATTCGCCTACATATACATTGTGCTGTTTCCAAAGTTTTGCAGAAGTTTTGATACAATCTTGTAGTAAAATTGCCTTAAATTCTTCAGTAGTTACATTGGCGTAGAGTTCTATTTTTTGCAAATAGTCATAACGCAATCCTTTGTAATTATCATACACACCGTCTGCCAGTTCTTGCGCTAGTTCTCTATCATCTTGCAATCGAGCTAGAAAATTATGCGTAAGCGGGCTATTTGTGCCTTGGCTTGGTTTTTCTTGCTTTAAAAAATCAGGTAATAGGGCTTTGACTACTTCGGAAGTTTGGCGCGGGCGAGTGGTTGTTTTCTTACTTATCACTGTGGTGTTCTTGTAGAAGCCGTCCGCAGGACAGGTAAATTCTTCCTTTTGAAACTCTGTGTTATTTACCAAGAGTTTCAAAAGGAAGAATTTCCCTGTCCTCCGGACGGCTTCTACAAGAACACCACAGTGATAAGTAAGAAAACAACCACTGTGGTGTTCTTGT
>NZ_JBLWTZ010000045.1:0-6331 GCF_048269885.1 Tenacibaculum sp.
TCCTTTAATAGTTGGTTTGTTGCAAGGTATTGGCCTAGATGGTGTAGATATATTATTACTTGAATACTATCCAAGAGGTACAGGCCAGGATTCCACTGAGCTAGTCTTAAAGTTTGGAAGAGCTTTCTCAGTTTTTGATGGGCAACCGAACACTCTTGGGTTTTATAGTGCATTAATAATTCTATTAGTTTTTTTGTACAAACCCTTTAAAAGTTTGACTTTTTCCGGAGCAATTATATTGCTCGCTTTGATAAACTTGTATTTTAGTGAATCTAGAGGCGCAGCTCTATCATTATTTATCACGCTATTCATCTCTTTTTTGATAAATAGAGATGTTAAGATAATTATTCAAGTAATGATTTTAACGTTGGTCATTGCGTTTCTTTCTTTTCTTGTCGGTGCAGATAATATTGACCTCAGAATAGTGGATAGGTTTATCAATGCAGTTTATTTATCTAACTCCGATGGGAGCAGTATTTATAGTGCGAGAATGCTCTATTGGGATGAACTTATTACTAAGTTAACAAGTTTACGCTACTTCTTGATGGGAATACCTTCTTCACAACTAGTAGCTCTTGATAATTTATATTTGTTTATTTTTTCTTACCTAGGAGTTTTCTTCGGATTAATTTATATACTTTTAATAGTTTATATAATGGCAAGTAGAAAAATCATGAATGATAGAAGATTACTTTGCATTTTGGTGTTGTTTTTTGTTAATGGTATGTCCATGCCCACGTTGTATATAGCAAGAGTATCTGAAACTTTATGGTTTATAGCTCTCTTTACATTAATTACTGCACAAATGAAATCAGAAGTAAATGAGGTTAGTTATGAAAATCGTTAAGTTCATACCAAGTTTTTATGGTGGCGGTGGTGAAAGTCTGGCAGTGACGTTAGCTAATAGCTTAGTTGAACAAGGTGATGAAGTTCTTATTGTTAGCGTTAATGGTTCGGAGAAAAAGGATTCTAAGTACAAAAAAATAATTAAGAAACTAGATCCAAAAGTTAAAGTAATATTTTTAGAGAAAGAGCATGGAGTATTTGTTTTCTTAAAGAATTTACTAATTCTTATTCAATATTTAATAAAAAATAAATATGAAGTTTTTCATTCTCATTTGTCTGGCATATATCTTTATTTATTTCTTTTCTTTTTCTTTAATGTAAAAAAAATTCATACTATCCATTCTTTACCAGATGTTGAAGCCAGAGGTAAGATTAAGTTCATATACCAACTTTTAAACCGAATTGGTGTTGAATTTGTTGCTATTAGTAGTGAGCTAAAAATTAAAAGTGATATATATTTTGGTTTCGCAACGAAGAAGGTAGTTAATGGTGTTGCTGAAGTTAAAGCATCTGTTAATAAAAACTCTTTTTATAATGAACTTTCGATTCCAGAATGTGACTTAGTAATTGTTCAAATTGGCAGGCTGTATTTCGAAAAAAATCAGATATTCACTATCAATAACTTCGAAAATTTATTTTCTTTATTTAACGGAAATATAAGCCTTGTTATAATTGGTGAAGATCCAACTAATGAGCAGGTTTATTATAAATTGATAGATGAAAAGTATAATGCATTACCTTCAGAAGTTAAGTCTAAGATACACTTCTTAGGTTACAAGGAAAATGTACATGATTACTTTTCTATATCTGATCTTTTACTAATTACAAGTAAATATGAAGGTTTACCACTTGTAATCTTAGAAGCTGCTCAACATTCATTACCTGTGATTACTACGGATGTAGGTGGTGTAAGAGAAATTGTTAATGATGATAACTCTTATATTTATCAAGTCGACGATAAAAGAAGTTTTCTTTCTATATTTTCAGAAATTAAGAAAAATCCTTCAACTTTATCAATAAAAGGGTCATTGTTACACGAGCTGTATATTTCTAGCTTTACAGATACTAAAATGGCTGAACAATATAAAGCTTTATACTCGGAAAAAGAATGATTTTGGATTTTATATGAACCCTCTAAATCTACAAAGACTATCATTTAAATTATATAGTAATAATATCCCAATATTGCCTAAGTTAATTTCATTATTTATACGTTTTGTGTTTGGTTGCTATTTGTCAGAGAAAACTGATTTACCAAAAGACTTAATTTTGGGTTATGGCGGGCTTAATATTGTAATCCATGCTCGAGCTCGGATTGGTCAAGGCTGTCATATAGATCAGTCGGTTACTATAGGTGGCACAAGTAAAAAATTAAATGTCCCAATTTTGGGTAATGATGTTTATGTCGGTGCAGGTGCAAAGATTTTAGGGGATATAACAATCGGAGATAATGTAGTAATTGGTGCTAATTCTGTCGTTGTTAAAAGTATTCCACCCAATTCATTGGTTGTAGGTATTCCTGGAAGAGTTATTAAAACCGGAATAGAAAAGAAAGATTACGTTTAGGAGTCATTTTTTTGAATGATAAAAAAGTAAAGCTAAATATTATTGCTTCATTCCCACCTCCTGAAGGAGGGACTACGATTTTAGTGAAGCAATTATATAATGAAATAAAGGAGTTAGATAGTGGTTATGATGTGTATAAGTCTGATTTGTCATTAAGTAACGCTTCGATATCCTCTTTTTTTAATTTTATTATTAATTTTTTTAAATGCTCAATTAATTCAATTCATGTTAGTAAAGGTGGAGCTACATTCATAGCACCAATTATTATTATTCTATGTAAGCTTTTTTTTAAAAAATCAGTTTTCAGAATGTTTGGTGGACAATTTGATAAATATTACACTAACTCAAATATTGTAAAAAAAATGTTGGTTAGTTTCGTTTTAAAAAATGCAGATTTGATATATTTTGAGACCCATGGACTTGTTGATTTTTTCGCAAAGAAATTTCCGGATTCAAATATTAAGCACTATGCGAATTCTAGGAAGGCTATTGGCAATAGAATCGTCAAATCGAAGTTTTCTAATAAGATAGTATTTGTAGGTGTACTTAAGAAGGACAAAGGAGTTGGTGTAATTCTTGAGGCAGCTAAACTTTTTCCTGATATCTCTTTTGAATTTGTAGGTCCTAGTGTTGATGATTGCCTCCTAGATGCTATGGGTAAGTTGAGTAATTGTAATTATCTAGGCGCAGTCCCTTCTGAAAAAATATATACATTAATCAAAAATGCTGACTATTTAGCGCTGCCTACTTTTCATTTTGGTGAGGGATACCCCGGTGTTATATTAGAGGCTTACTCAATTGGTGTGCCTGTTTTGTCAACATATTGGCAGTACATTCCTGAAATAGTGATCGAGGGCGAAACAGGCTTTCTTTGCAAACCCAATGATGTAAATAGTTTTCATCAGCTACTAAACCGTGTTAAATCCGTTAGTTTTAGTGAGTATTCTGAAATGTCTCAGTGTTGCTATTCACTTTTTAATGAAAATTACATTTCTACACAATTAACAAAGCAATTCATAGACCAAGTTGGGGACTTACAACGTGCAAATTAGCAAGGATTCCTTAATTTTTGTAGGAGATGTTTCTTTATCGGGTCAAAAAGGTATCAGACTCACTGCTCCAAGCTGGTTTTTAGATATGCCGATTATTGTTAACTTAGAAGGTGCTTTAGTTACGGATACTCGTAAATACTTATCAGATAAGCTAGTTGTAAATTCGTTCAAATGCATTGAGTCATATTATAAAAATTTGGATGTTTCATTTAATTTAGCAAACAACCACATTCTTGATAACAAAGATATTAGTGAAACTTTAAACAACTTAAAGAAACTTCGAAAACCATACTTTGGTGCTGGGGAATGTCTTGAAGATGCCTCTAAGCCATTAATAATGAATGAGTTAATTGTTTTGACGTTTGGTTGGTCTGTTATTGAGTGTCCTAGTGCTTCAAAAAGAAAACCAGGTGTTAACCCATTAAAGGAAACTCATGTTAAAAGTGAGCTTTTGAAATATAAACAACAATTCCCGAATAAAAAGGTTGTCATATTATTTCATTGGGATTATGAATTAGAAAAATATCCAATGCCATCGCAGCGTAGGTTAGCATTTGAATTAATTGATCTTGGTTGCGATTTAATCGTAGGTGCTCACCCTCATAGAGTTCAGGGTTATGAAATATATAAAGGAAAACCAATAATTTATAGTATTGGAAACTGGCTTTTTGAGCAAAATGTTTTTGTTAATGGAAAATTGAAGTTTCCTGATTTTTGTAACTTACAATTGGCGTTTGAATACAGTTTATCTGGAGATCATATGTGCCATTTTTTTGAGAACGATACAGAAACTTCCGAAGTTAAGTACTTATTTTCAGAACCTTTAGATAGTTCCGTTACATTGAATGAACTGTCTCCTTTTAAAGGAATGTCTTTTTCTGACTATGATAATTTTTTTAAACGTGAAAGGCACCACAAAAAGCTAATACCTGTATACTTCTCAAATAATAATAAATACAGCATACTTTTTAAGAATGCATTCAATTATTTTAGGACTCTAGGTATAAATTGGCTAGTAAGAGTTGGGTTGAAATGAGCAAGTTGACTTTTTTATTAAAGAATAATTTCAATAAACTCCCAATAGGCCCCTCTCTTGGGAAGATAATTTCGACTATTCCATATTCAATTAGACCGGGGATTTCCTCCTCTTATAATGTGGGGCAAGCTGATATAAAGTTATATGAAAAACTTAATTATAATGAGCGTAAAAAGTTTATTTTTGAAAGGTTCAAAAAGATAGCTATGCATGCTTATGAGAATGTTTCCTTTTACCAAAAATATTATAGTGAGCAAGGCTATGATATCAACAGCCTTAGAAGTTTTGAAGATATAAAAGATGTGCCAGTTATATCAAAATCAATATTAAAGCGTTTTAGTTTGGATGAGCTTAGCTATGAGGAACCTGGAAGAGCTTTAGCAAATACAGGTGGAAGTACAGGAGAGCCTTTTTACTTTTTTACATCTCCGCAGGCAATTGGGCATGAGTGGGCTCATATCCATAAAATGTGGTCACTGCTTGGTTTTAAGCAAAGCACTTTTAAAATGAATTTTCATGGAAGAAGTAATATTTCTGACTTTATAGAGTATGACCCGTTAAGAAATTCTTTTAGTGTGGATATATATAGTGATTACAATAAGTGCACTAATAAGATTTATAAGGTTTTTAAGAATAATAATATACAGTACCTACACGGCTATCCAAGTGCTATTTATGAGTTTGCAGTTTTTTGTTCGGGCGAATCACAGCTTTTAAAGCTTATTAAAAGTAAACTCCGTGGTGTTTTTTTCAGCTCGGAGCATCCGCATCCTCATTGGAGAGAATTTATTGAAAGTACTTTTTCAGTTAAATCTCAAGCATTTTATGGTCACTCTGAAAGGTGCATAATGGCATATGAAGATGATACTCCTTTTCTTTATAAAACAATGCAAACTTATGGTTTTGCAGAGACTTGTGATTCTAAGCTTATAGGTACTTCTTATAATTCGTTTGCAACTCCTTTTATTCGGTACAATACAGAGGATGAAATTTCTGACCCAATAATTATTGATGGGGTTCTTGATTCATTCTGCATGAAGAAAGGCCGAAGTGGTGAATTTATTGAAGATATTACGGGCAAGAAAATACCTTTGACAGGATTGATTTTTGGTCGACATCATGAACTATTTAACTTCTCTAAGACAATACAAGTATTTCAAGAGCATAGAGGTTTTGCGACAATTTTATACGTTGCTGACGGTCATTTAGATCCTAAGCAAGCAGAAAAATATTTTGACTCTACTAATGTTGGAATTCAGTTTGAGTTCAAACAAATTCCTTCAGCTATAAAAACCGTCTCTGGAAAGGTGAATTTGAAAGTTCATGAGCTTGATAAATAAGTTTTCTAATTTTTATTACACTATTAAATATCTTAGATATGAACAGTTTTATTTTAGGGCTCTTTATAAATTAAAGAAGCCAAAAGTAACGTATCATACTGTTGAAAGTTGCAATAATTGGCATTGGGGGGGGCTATCTCTCATGAAGCAATGTATCTTTGCCAATAATAAAGTCCTCTTTTTAAATGAAGAAGCTGTTATAGCTGAAAAGGCGGATTGGAATAACCCTTTACGTGAAAAGCTATGGTTATATAACCTGCATTATTTTGATGACTTAAGTTCAAATACATATAAAGATCGAGAGGAGTTACATTACGCATTTATCAATAAATGGATTAGTGAGAATCCTCCTTGTTTAGGTAATGGCTGGGAGCCTTATCCTTTGTCTTTAAGGTTAGTTAATTGGGTAAAATGGTTTAGTAAAAAAGATAATGTAGAACAAAAATACCTTAATAGTATTGCCCAACAAGCAAGCGCTTTATCTCAGCAGC
>NZ_JBLWTZ010000046.1:0-6216 GCF_048269885.1 Tenacibaculum sp.
CATTAATGCATCATCGTATTCTTTATCCTTGCATGAATATCCACTCGTATCAGGATCTGCATAAGAAAAGCCATCAGCGAACAATCCATTACCAGAAAAGCCACTATTTGTACCATCCTTATACAAAATTTGTTTGTGGAAAAGACCTAAATTCATATTAGATGCACCATTAGTTCTAAGCTTTACAAATCAGTTTAATGGCCGAGTATATATTTTCGCTAAACAAATTGGGTCAGACTGAATGTATCTCCTCAAGTCCGGATCATAATCTCTGCTATAGTTGTACTCTAAATTGGTTTTGAACTATCGCATTAGAAGCTTGATAGTTATAGACTAGCTTCATCCTATTTCCATTTGTATAGTTCTACCCAAAAGCCTCGGTTAAAGAGGCTTTAAATTAGTAGCTAATTCCAATATTTTTTAATAATCCTAGGTAAAATTATAAACCATTGAGCATAACCACCTATAAAGCAACTAACACTGATAACTATTAGTTCTAAAACAAAGTTATTTTGATATTCAATAAGTTGTAAAATTGTAACAAAATACAATAAAAGCGGGCCTAATGGAAAGCTTAAAAGTCCAAGTAAAACTAGTATGAACAGTCCTTGCTCATAGGTTTGTGTGACATTTTGAATTGAACCCAAATAAGGAACGATAATTAAAGTGAAACAACTTACCCATACAAGTTTACATATCTGAACTTTCTTTAGACGCATACTATTTCACCTGACATAATCTTAAACATTTATTAGCTAAACCATCACTGTACTCTTGACAATCGGTACCATTTGGACCTATCGAATACCAAGGTCTCTCTGCTTTAAATTCAGACTTAATACAACTTTCGACACAACTATCATCTCTTCTAATTTCATCACATTGTTTTGAGTCATAAATGTCACCGTCAGCTTCAGTTGTAGCGCGACCTAAACTACCTTTACCAAAAGGCCAAGTGTTATCAAGAGCACTTCCACTTGAAGGCGTATTACTTGAGCAAACCTTATTTATACCTGAACCAACACAGATATACTGATGATAAATTTTTAAAGGTTTTATCTCAAAAGCCGAGCCATTCAAAGGGCGTGTACACATATATGTCGCCAAACCAAATGGGTCCGTGTATCTAACAGGATTCCCTTCAACATACCCATATGTATTAATCCCGCCCGCTAAACCAATCGGGTCTGACTGAATGTAGCGTCCTAATTCAGGATCGTAATCCCTAAAATAGTTGTAGTATAAAGCTGTTTCAGCATCAGCATATTGGCCTGGAAAGCGTAATGCCATTTCTTCTGTTAGCTCATTTTTAGTCTCAATTAATTTACCAAAAGGTGTGTAGTATCCACTCCAAACAGCTTCTGCAGCGCTATTCGTTATTGCAATGGGAGCATCTAAATGATTTGTATGTATAAAATAAACTTCGTTTGCGACAACAAATGCAGTACGTTTGCCATTTAAGTAGATATATTCAATCAGCGTTTCACCATTGCCATCCAATTCAGCAATCAGCATACCTGACGCATCATATTGATAGTAACGTTCATGATGATTGTTTATTTCATCTATAACAGCATAATTGCTATGTACAAAACTTAATTCAGCGTCATACCAGAAACTAAGCCAACTACCGTGGGTACTGTCTAACACCCAAACAGATCCCTCTGGCGCAGTACCTCTTTTTTCAGAGTATTTGCTGTCACTTGCTCTTACATTAACATTACCGGTTAATGTATTTGCAATTTCAAAACATTGCCCTGTAGATACCTCTAAGTACCCCCTTCCGTAGACCCAACGTTGCCTATTTTGATACCAAATTTGTCGCCAATTTCCTTCCTGAGCAGTTTCAACGTACTTTTGGCCTACCTGTAAATAGCCAACTTTTGTACTGTATTTATCAGGCTCAGAACGAACATTCACATTTTTAATAACCTCAACTACTTTGCAGTTATCATTTTGATTTGACTCGGTTGATTGCCACTGTTTGTGAGATCTTTGGCCTAAAAAGTTGTACTGATAGTTATATTCAACAGTAGTGGATTGGGTGTTAATTAAACGCCCAGCTTGGTTGTACTGATAGCTTCTAGTACCATCATTAAGTGTATTTCCTGTAGCATCGTATGATCTAGATACACCATTCACACTGTTTAACACGCCATCACTATAACTATAAGGAATCTCTACCGAGTTAACTGCCTTGCTAGTACGATTGCCAATATTGTCGTAAGAGAAGCTTAAATCACCGTAACGGCCTATTGAGTTTGTTAATCTATCAATCAAGTCATACTCAAAGCTTTGCGATAGACTCGAATTCAAGAGATCATCAATTGACTGAATATTAAGGTAGTTATAACTGTATTCTTTATCATAAGTATCAGTAACTTTTTTATTGGTCAGCCGATAAGCTCTATCAAAACTTTGCTCAAGGGCGAGGCCATTTCCGTACTCTAGATAATTTAAAGGGCCATAGGGTAAGTAATTAATGTTAGCCGCAATAACAGTACTTATGTTATTTTTATGAGAAGAAATACTAATTACATTGCCATTAGAGTCATGGCCGTAATTTACAACCATCCCACTCGGGTATGTTTGCTGTGATAAATTACCAACATTGTTAAAGTTATATTTAACGCTTTGTACAAACCCAGCGCCAATAGGCATGAATTTTGTTTCTTTTATTTCACCATGGGGTGTATAAAAAAACTCTGTCACTCCTGTTGGTTCATTAACTTTTGTTAATAGACCGATACCATTTCGACTTTCAGTAACATCATCATATTCAAAAGTGACATTTTCGCTTTCATCTGGGTACTTAATAGAAGTGACACGGTTTAAATTATCATAGTTGTATTGGACGAGTATGCCTCTAGCATCTTGCTTAGCAATAAGGTTACCAGCTTCATCATACTGAAATGTTGTTTCACCTGTATCAGGGCTAATTGTACGAGTAACATCTCCAAAACCGTTATATTCGTACATTGTTTCTCGACCAAGAGCATCTGTAACGGATATTAATTTGCCATTACTATAATTGTAGCTAGTTTCGTTTTCTGCTTGGTCTACACTTTTAATTTTGTCGTTGAGCTGATTATATACATCAATCAGTGAATTGCTTGTAGGATCGATTGTCTCTATTAGGTTGTCATAGGCGTCATATTTATAATCTATAGAGTTACTTTCATCTAAAGTTACACGCGAGACCCTACCCACGGCATCATACAAATACCGAAGCGTATAAAGCAACTCGCCACTCTTATCTTCGTTTTTAATACTTAATAGATTATTTGCTGTATCGTATTCGTAGTCAATTTTGTTTTCATTATCATCTTTGATCGTGATGAGTCTATTTGCACTATCATATAGATAATAAACTGCTCCAAGGCCATTGTTTACTTCTATTAGGTTGCCAACAGCATCGTAGCTATAGGTATATGTTCGACCTTCTTGTGAGAACGTAGTTATTTTACCCATAATATCATAAGCGAACGAGCTAACTTTGCCATTTTCATCAACAAACTCAGTAACTCTACCTGCTGTATCGTATTGGTTGAAAATAATTTTATGGCCTAATGCATTTTCAATTTGTTTTAGGTTGCCATTCTCATAATACTGATATGTAGTAATATCGTTCACATCACTTCTTGGCCCATCAACCAGTAGTAACCTTCCCTTATCGTCATATTCAAATATGGTTGTTCGAACCTCGCTGCTTGTTTTTATACTCCGACTTAATAAAAGCCCTAAGTCTGAGTATTGACTCTCAATGACAGTTCCATTTTCTAGGGTAATTTTTGTGGGTTCAACGATATTGTCATTTTCATATAAAAATGAGGTCGTTTTGGCTAAATCAGTACCATACAATTTGGTTATTGAAGCGCGCAAACCTCGGCTGTTATATGTGTAATGTGTTTTGATACTGTTTTGGTCTACTTTCTCTATTACTCTGCCATAGCTATCATAACTATAATTTATAACACTATCGTTCCCTTCAGAGTCACAACTGCTACCTTCAATGCTTTTAATTTGATTTGGAATTTCACTATCAAACAGTAACACTCGCTGCTTGCCATTTGCATCTATTGAAATTGATTGATCGCTACTGTAGCTTACTGTTCCTGCATCAACCCCATCAGCGTGAGCCGAATAAACCGCTCTGCCATCTTGATCATATTTCCATGTTGCTGACCTAACACCGTTTTCATCTGTAATACCTGTTAGGTAAAAAGGAAATGAATCATTTTCGTAGTGGAATTCTCTAACAGTACCATTTGGATTTGTTATGAACTTAAGATTATTTAGAGCATCATACGCTAAAACATAATCTTCAACTTCATTTGCCGTTATTGATACAAGTAAATCATTATAGTAGGTAAGCTCTATTTTTTTACCAATTAAATTTTCAATTACTGATAGTTTTCTCTGTTCATTATAATTTAATTGATACCATTGTGAGTTTGGATAAAATACTTTTATTAAGTACCCATCTGAATCAAAATTGTAGCGCACGCCTTCCAAAGAGGTATAAAGCCAACCTTCCGTGTCATTTTCAACCAATAACTCACCCTTTTTTATTATTTCATTATATGCACCATCATTTTTACTAAATCGTATTAGATTATTATCTGGGCTTTTAATATAGATATTTTGTTCATCGACTTCATATAAGCGGTAGTCATAGCGATGTGACCAAAAGCGATTTCCTCTTTGATTTATTTGCTCACTAATATTTTCGTATAGAATACTTTTATATTGAGGACCTTTATAGCCATCGGGTTGTTTAATGATATTCCAACCTTTCTCACCATCATCAGATTTTACCTTGTAGCGCCTTCTAACTTCTTCATTTTTTGTTAAAACATCGTTAGCTGTTGAGTAATTCAAGTTAAATTTTAAAGGCATGGTGCCATTTACATCGATAACAGATACATTTTGCTCTTTTCCACTAGTTAAAGCATTAATAGGATTTAAAACATTAACCAAACATTTATTGGGCTCTTCTCTTTCAGACACGCACGATCCTGACATTGAGTCAAAACTTGAACCAACTGGACATCTTACAATACAGCCATCAGCATCGTCATAATAAAATGGGTTATAGCATTCAGATTCTTCATCCTCACTATTCAGTAGTGTTATTATTTTACTTTCTCTTGAATATACTCTTCCCCCCCTTTCTAAAGAAACGATTAGATTTAACTTTACTTCTTCGCCAATAAAAGAAACTAAAGGTGACGAAGTCAAATTTATAAACGTCAGGTCTCGCTCCCCCAAATATAAGTCTAACGTGGCAAGTGACGAGAAGTCAGTCTGTTCATTATAATGTGGTAACTTTGCTGTAAAAATAGGGGAAGTAAGTTTGGTTGAATTTTCGATTTCAAGTTTTATTAAAAAATCATTTTGCACAAATTGATCTAATTTAATATTTATATCAAGAGTTTCATTTTGTTCAAATGTATTTCGCCCTGTAATCGATAATTGAGGGGTAGGCTCATCATCATTAATAATAAACTCTATTTCAGGGATATTGATTGATAAATTCAAGTTTGGAGGGTAAATTTCTGGATAAAGTTGAGTTGTTTTTAAAATATATTTCTTTTGTTCTCCTGTAAAATAGGAGTTATCAGGGTAAAACACTTTAAATTCATTAATACTACTGGTGTATTTTGCAGCCCATCTACCCGCATCACCATATGACAAGTTATACGCTACAACCCTAAGCCCACTGTCTGGACCCTCCGTTCTAGTTTCAAAGAATATAAAGTCTTCACAGGCGTCTGGCCACCTTTGTAATGTGGAATCAATTGCATAAATATAATAGTCACTTCCTTCATTTAAGATTACTTGTGATGTTCCTGTATAGATAATGTCTATCTTGCGATTTTGACACCAGGCTGCAATAGTAACGTCATAGTCACCATCATGATATAGTTCACAATCGCCATCATCTGTAGGTATGGTAGATAGCCCTTCAATATCAGCCCAATGGTCACAGACTTCTTGAGCACTACCCCCAGATACCCAGCCAAAAGGGTCATAATCATATAATCCATGGCCAAGATAGTCTGTTGCAATTACATGATAAGATGTAAAAACAAATATTAGGAATATCAGCTTACGTAAAATAAATATTTTCATTATCATACCATCCTTAGTAATATATTATCCTTAGCACTATATTACCCTTAGCACTATATTATCCTTAGCACTATATTATCC
>NZ_JBLWTZ010000047.1:0-6207 GCF_048269885.1 Tenacibaculum sp.
TGCAGCCTTGGGTGGAACACCAGATGCAGGAGGAACATGGTCAAATGTTGGATTAACCTATACCTATACAGTAACAGCTACAGCACCTTGTGCTACCGATGCGAGTTCAGATGTAGTGGTAACAGAAGAAACAGTTCCTTCAAGTCCTGTTATATCCGTTGAAAGTGCGACTTGTTCAACGTCAGGAAGAGCTGTAATTATAAATTACGATTCAAGCTTGACTTATATTTTCAACGATCCAACATTGAATGTTGATGGAGATGGTGTCATTAATGGATATGTTTTTGGAGTTACTTATACAGTAAGTGTGAATAGTAGTTGTGGTAGAGGTTCTTCTGAAGACTTTATAGTAAATGGAAGATTGTCAGGAGGAGATTGTGTAGATACAGATAATGACGGTATCCCAGATGTTATAGATGTAGATGATGATAATGATGGTATACCAGATGTTGATGAGGGAGATGGCTTGGTAGATACAGATAATGATGGTATTCCAGACTCGTTAGATTTAGATTCCGATAATGATGGTATTAACGATGTAATAGAAGGAGGTAATGGAGATTTAGATACGAATGGAGATGGTGTTATAGATTCGAATGATTCAGGGTATACAGATGCTAATGGAGATGGACAGGCTGATGATTCAGTAGATGAAGATGAAGAACCAGATACAGATGGAGATGGCGTTCCTGACTATCAAGATTTAGATAGTGATGATGATGGAATCAATGATGTAGTAGAAGGAGGAAATTCTGATGAAGATGGAGACGGTCAAGTTGATAACCCTACTGAAGATTCGGATGGAGATGGTATTGCCGATAGTGTAGATGGATTGGATGGTCACGGAGATGCCAATTCTCCAGATAATAATACAGATCCAACAGATCCTAATAGCGGAGGAAACGGTGTTGTTACTGATAGTGGAATTGATTCTGATGGAGATGGTATAGCTGATAGTGTAGATGGATTAGACGGCTTTGGTGATGCTATTATAGAAGACACCTGTGTAAAAGTTAATAATCTTATGAGCCCGAACGGAGATACTACAAATAGCTATTTACATATTGATTGTATTGAAAAATTCCAAAATAATACTCTTGAAATTTTTAACAGATGGGGTAATACAGTATATAAAGCTAGAGGTTATAACAATAGTAGCGTTGTATTTAGAGGAATTTCAGAAGGTAGAGCTAATATAAATGTGGGCGATAAATTGCCAGTTGGAACGTACTTCTATATCTTAGATCTTGGAAACGGAAGTAAGGTTAAAAAAGGGTGGATTTATATTAACAGATAAAGAATAAAGGACTGATGAATAAAAGCTTTAATGAAATGAAATTATATTTAAGTTTAATCTTAACATGTGTATTGAGTATTTGTGTATTTACAGCTACTCATGCACAACAAGATCCTCAGTATACACAGTATATGTATAATACTATGAATGTAAACCCAGCTTATGCAGGATCTAAAGGGCATACAGTAATTACAGCCTTAGGAAGAATGCAATGGGTAGGTTTTGAAGGAGCTCCTAATACTCAAAATTTATCTTATGATACTCCTTTAGGATATTCGGGATTAGGATTAGGTATTAACTTAATGAATGATCAAATAGGTCCGTCAAGTGAAATATATTTAGACGCAAATATTTCTTATAATATTCAAACAGGAGAGGAAGGAAATTTAGCTTTTGGTCTACGTTTAGGAGGAAGGTTATTAAATATAGATTGGTCAAAAGGAACGTATAAAGATGATGAAGTCATCTTTCAAGATAATATAAATAAGTTTTTACCAACAATAGGAGCAGGTATTTTTTATCATCAACCGCAATGGTATGTCGGATTGTCAGTGCCCAATATTTTGAGAATGGAGCATTACGATGCAGACACACCAGGAGAAGTGGCTGTAGAAAGAATGCACTTTTTCTTAATAGCAGGGTATGTTTTTGATATAAATGAAGACTTAAAGTTCAAACCAGCAGCTTTGTTAAAAGGAGTTTCAGGAGCACCTTTATCACTAGATATTTCAGCAAACTTATTATTTAATGAAAAATTTAGAGTAGGAGCATCTTGGAGATGGGACGATTCTGTAAGTGCTCTTTTAGGGTTTCAGGCAACAGACTCTTTACTTATTGGGTATTCATATGATTTAACAACTTCAAATTATAATGTAACAAACTCAGGAACACACGAAATTATGTTACAATACGAAATATTTAGAGACATAAGATATAGATCCCCCAGATTCTTTTAAATAAAAGAAAAATGAAGTTAAAAAAATTACTAGCATTAACAGTATTGTCAACGTTGGGTTTAAACTGTTTTAGTCAAAGTAGAAAAGTAGCAGATCGTTATTTTGAAGAATTTTCTTATATACAATCAGCTAAATTGTATAAAGATTTAGTATTGATTAAAGGAGATAGCTCTCAACATGTATTAAGTAGGTTGGCAGAATCTTACTATAACAATTCAGATACTGATAAAGCAGAAATTTGGTACCAAAAACTTATTTCTAATTTTAACGAAAAGGTTGAAGAAAAACACTTATTTAAGTACGCTCAAGCATTGAGGAGTAATGGAAAGTATAAAAAATCAGATTCTATATTTTTAAAATTAGCACAATCTCAAAAAAGTAGTCTAAATGAAGAGCTTAAAAAGGATAGTTACTTATTAGATTACAATAGTCAAGAAAAAAGGATAGGAGTAAGAAATCTGGCAATAAATACACCCTACTCAGATTTTGGAGGGTTCTTATTGAATGGAAAATCATATTTTACATCCGCTGTACCTAATGATTCAAAAAGACAAAAAATATATAAATGGAATAACCAACCATTTTTAAATATTTACAGGGCAGAAGAGCACATACAAACCTTAGAAGGGAGTAAACAAGATACCATATTAGTTTTAGAAAATATTCAAAAATTAGGTGAGCCAATAGCCTCTGAGCTTCATGAGTCTACGCCAGTTTTTACAAAAGATGGAAAGACAGTTTATTTTACGAGGAATAATTCAGAAGGAAAAAGAGCAAGAAAAAGTAAGAAAAATACCTCTAATTTAAAGATTTATAAGGCTAGTTATGTAAATGGTTATTGGATAAATGTTAAAGAATTACCATTTAATAACGATGAGTATTCCATAGGGCACCCCGCCTTAAGCCCTGATGAAAAAACATTATACTTTGTTTCTAATATGCCTGGAGGATATGGACAATCTGATATTTATAAAGTAGATATAAAAGGGAAAGATGAGTATGGAGAACCTATAAATTTAGGAAGCACTGTTAATACACCAGAAAAAGAAGTTTTTCCTTATGTAGGAAATGATAATGTATTATATTTCTCATCTAACGGACATTTAGGTTTAGGACTTCTTGATATTTTTCAATCAAATATTAAAGAAGACGGTACATTATCATCACCAGAAAATTTAGGATATCCATTTAATAGTAAAAAAGATGATTTCTCATTTTTTATAAGTAAAAATGGAAAAAGGGGGTTCTTCTCATCAAATAGAGAGAAAGGAAAAGGAGATGACGATATTTATAGTTTCTTTATTTATACAGATCCCCCTGTTTGTTTACAAGTTGTTAACGGAGTAATAAAAAATAATAACACAAATACGCCTGTAGATGCGGCAGTAATAAAGTTAATTAATTCAGAAAAAGAAATTATAGGAGAAACGGTTTCTGATGTATCTGGTAACTATATTTTTAAAAATATACCATGTGATAATTCATATACAATTACTGCAACTAAATTAGACCATAGACCAAGTAGAAGTGTTATTTCTACCAATAGTAAAAGAAACGAAGAAGTTACAGTTAATCTAAATTTAACACCATTAATTATAGGAAACCAAATAGTAATAAAGCCAATTTATTTTGACTATGATAAGTCTGTTATTAGAGAAGATGCTGAATATGAGTTAGAAAATATTGTAACAGTAATGACCAATCATCCTGAGTTAGTAATTAAAATAGAATCACATACAGATAGTCGTGGCCGTAGCGATTATAATAGAATGCTGTCTGACAAAAGAGCAAAATCTACTAGAGATTATATTTTATCAAGAGGTATTGCTAGTAATAGAATTGAAAGCGCCATAGGTTATGGTGAAGACAAACCTTTAAATGATTGTGTAGATGGCAAAAGATGTACAGAAGAAGAATATCAATTAAACAGACGATCGTATTTTTATATAGTAAAAGGAAGTGAGTCTGTTGAAATAAGGCAAGAGCAAGAAAAGAAAAAGGTAAGAAAAAGAATAGCTACCAAAAAAAGTAACTTCTTAGAATTTTTAAGTAAGAATCTAAGGAAATCTGGAAGAAGTTCAAGACCAGAAAATAATAAGTGTTTTAATAACAAAGAAGAAGATTGTGAAAAAGTAACTAAAGAAGTTAACATAAATTACAAGAACTAAGATTTCCCCACTAATATCCTTATGTTATTAAGTTAAAAAGCTCCTTTTAAAAAGGGGCTTTTTATTTGTATGAGTATAATATTATGAGAAAAATAAAGTTATAAGGTTACATTAACTTATTATCATTATTATTAATTATGAAAAAACTATTTATTCCTTTAGCGTTATTGGCCCTAACAATGACGTCTTGTGTATCAAAAAAGAAGTACGTTGAGTTAGAACAGAGGTACAATGACACAAGGGGAAATTTACAAAAAACAACTCTAGAAAAAGAGCAGCTTGAAGCTAAGTTTGCTAAGATTGAGAAGAGAGTTGATGATTACAATGAAAAAATTAACTCGTTAAAAAGTGTAAATGAATCACTCCATGAACAAAATAACGTTAAGTTAGACATGGTTGGAAAATCAGCTGTAATTTCTAATTCTGTAAAAGAAAAAATGAGAGAAACACTTAAAAATGTTGATCCAGCTGAACTGGCAAATGCTAAAACATTAAAGGACTCTATGAATGTAGCAATAGCTCATAATCTTAAAAAATCAATAAACACATCAGAATTAGAAAATGATGAAGATGTAAATATTGATATTGATCAAACAGTTGTGATGATTTCTGTTTCCGACAAAATGTTATTTAATACAGCAAGTTATAGAATTAAAAGCAATGCGCACAAGTTAATTAAAAAACTAGCTGATGTGATCAATTCTGAGCCAAGTATGGATGTAATGATTGAAGGACATACAGACTCAAGACCAATTCGTAATGAAATTGTTCAAGATAACTGGGATTTAAGTGTAAAAAGAGCCACATCTATTGTTAGACTTTTAGAAAAAAAATACAAGGTTGACCCTAGTAGATTAATAGCATCGGGAAGAGGGAGTTCAGTACCTCTTGTTGAAAATAGTTCGGCGGCTAATAGGGCTAGAAACAGGAGAACTAGAATTGTAATTTTACCAAATCTAGATAAATTTTTCGGTTTATTAGCAGAGCAAGAAAATATTAAACCTTAAGTATTTCAAAATAACAAAAAACCAGCATCATGCTGGTTTTTTGGTTTAACCAACTACTATAGTTATAGTGACTTTATAGTGGTGTAAGTGTCTTATTATATATGAACCTATTTAATTAAATTATGAAAAAACTATTGATTGTAATATTCGGAATTCTTTTAATGATTTCTTGTACAGATAAAAAGAAAGAACAAGAAGAGAAACAGAAAATTGAAGCAGCTATAAAAAAAATTGATTCTATTGAGAATGAAGTAAAAGCTGGTATTGATAAATTAAATGAAGCAACTAAGAAGTTTGAAAAACAGTTGCAAGAATTAGACAGTATTATATAATTAAAAACTCAAACATTATGAAAAATATAAAACTAATAGTATCTATTATAATGCTTTTTGCTTTTATAGGAACTCAGCAAACATTTGCTCAAGGAAAAGGTAAAGGAAAGGAAAAGAGCACTGAAATAAAGCAGAAAGGAAAAGAAATAAAAGAAGAACTTGAGCAAGAGCTAGATGAAACAAAAGAAAAAGGGAATAACAAAGCTCAGGAAATGAAAAAGAAGAAAGGGTTGAAAGAAAATAAAGCTAAAAAGCAGGACAAGCCTAAAGTAGATAAAGAAAATAAAGGGAAAGGCAATGCTTATGGTCGAGACAAGGGAGGAATGAGTGGAAGAGAGTTCGGTAAAATGAGGTCAAGTGAAGCTAAAGAAAGAATCGAAGAGCAAGAAAAAAATATCCGTGATAGTGAAGGTGTTTTAAATAGGGGAAGGGAAAAGGTTAAAAAAG
>NZ_JBLWTZ010000048.1:0-5869 GCF_048269885.1 Tenacibaculum sp.
GACAAATTCTCGAAAGCAAGAACCCAGTTAAGCAAATTAAAAAGCTTCCTGAGCATAACCAAAATACCAAAACCTTACCAAACAGGGCACAAATAAAGCGTATTATTGATTACTGCAAGTTATGCTCTGAAGAACATTTTTTAGCGAGTCGTTTTATATTACTTTTGATGTATACAGGTTGCCGCCGTGGGGAGTTACTTCAATTAAAAAAGGTTAATATTGATTTAAATGAGAAAAAAGTCACTATCTCAAAAACTAAATCAGGCCACCCTTATCAAATTCCTATTAACGATAAAGCAATGCAAGTTGTTAATGATTTAATGGCTTTTACCTGGAATGAGTATTTATTTCCATCATTAAACTCCATTACCAAACCAATGGCACCTCCAAGGCGTTTTTTAGTTAAATTAAAAACTGATCTAAGCCTTGATGAGTTCACCTTTCATCATTGCCGCGCAGTGTTTGCAACAATTGTTGCGTATGACAATGTCTTTTTGGCACAAAAGCTACTAAATCACAAGGACATAAAAACAACTAGCCGGTATCTATACGCCGATATGGAGTCGCTAGCTACTGCTTCACAAGAGGCGGTTAGTTCTTTCACAAGGTAAACAAGCCATACACACATGAATTAAAAATCTAGGAAATTTTTGTTTTGCAACATTCACTTTACTCACTCTTATATTCTTTGATTATCGAATTAAAAATGAAATAGGAAATTAAATGGCAAAAGAAAATAGTATTAAATTTTTAACGATAGAAGAGTTAGCACTTAGGTGGCGTGTATCTAAATCATGGGTTGATAAAGCTAAAGCTTTACATCCTGAGATGTTACCTAATTACATAAAAATTGGGCGGTTAATTCGATTTCCGCTAGATGAAGTGATTAAGTATGAACAACAGTCTTTAAATCAGGTTGAGGGCGAATGATGGATATTGATGATGATAAGTTAATTGAGTTTTATAAGAATGATTTAGTTCTGAAAGTTTCTGCTGGAGCAATCATTCCTGAAGGTTTAATTACTACACCTGATGGCCTAATTGTAGGGATTCGATTAGCATTGAATGAAAAAGAATTTCCGTTAAACCTGGACCTTATCAATAAGCCTTTAAGAACAATGCAAACAGAATTGTTAAAGCAAGGTGTTGCTATAGAGAGTAAAGAGGCAAGGAAGTTAATAGATTATGCCGCTAAGTGGATTAATTCAGAGAGTTTGCTGGTGAAATATATAAAGCCAATACGAAATGGTTTTATTGATAATTCTCTTATATATGTCTTAGGTCGTCGTGTTTTTATAAATGATGAACAAGCAAAGGGGTGTAAAGCTTTGCCCTTCGAACTACCAGGAACATTAGATTCGGCATTTGAACCGAAAGGATGTAAAGAGGCTTATTACAATATCATCCTTAATAAGCTAGCACCATATTTTGTCGTTGTTACTGTATTAATCGCATTATCAGGCTGTCTTGTTGAGTTTGTAAACATTGATGGGGGAGGCTTTCATTTCTTTGGTCCATCTGGTGTTGGTAAAACGATACTACTAAAAATAGCTGCATCAGTTATAGGGTCATCTGCTGCACCTGATCAAGGCTCTCAAGATGGTTGTTATATGTTGAGTTGGGGAGCAACGAGGAACGGTATAGAGGCTAAGTTCAATCTTTACAATAATGGATTATTAATTTTAGACGAACTTGGTAAGTATGTATCTAATAACTTTGGGGAAGATGTTTATAGTCTTGCCGGTGGTGCTTTTAAGGAGAGAATGAATTCAGAGCTTGAATCGTCAGCCGTTTCAAAGCCTGTTAGCTTCATGCTTTTATCTAGTGGTGAGCTTTCTGCGCAAGAGTTAATCATGCGAAGAGGTGGGTCTTCTTTAGGCCAAGGTAAATCGGTTAGGATGCCTGGGATACCTATAAATAGCAGTGATCTTAATTATCCAGCATTATTTCCTGATTCAGAAATAGCTTCGAAAGCATTTGATGATGCTATTAATGAAAATAGTGGGATTTTATTCACAAGTTTTATAACAGCGCTTCTCAATCATAAATCAACATATAGTGAACTAAGAGAAGATGTTAGAGAACGATTTGAATCTACCTTAGCTGAAATGAAGGTTATGTTCCCGAATAATGGCTCGATTGGGTCGCGAGTTCTTAAACGATTTGCTTTATTCGTAGTTGCAGGTCAGTTAGCAAATGAGTTTGGTGTATTACTGTGGAGCAAGGAGAGAATTATGGATGCTATTTCATTTGTATATGAACGTTACTACAGCTATGAGCCTAATAGGCTGAGTGATGCAGAGATTGCCTTAAAGCTCATAAAACAAAAGTTACAATCTGAGCAAGGTAATTTTATTCGAGTCAAATCGACCTCAGTGCCTAATAAACATTATGGGTATATTAGTGATACTCATTATTACATTTATCCAGAGACCTTTAAGCGTTGGCTTAGCTCAGCCAATGAATCCGAAGTTATTCAACTTTTAGTAGATAAGAATCTTCTCAAAAATGAGCCTGGGAGAAACACCCTAAGAACAACAGAACATTTGCCAAAGCAAGCTAATGTTAGAGGCGCCAATAGCCACAATCATAGGAGAGAGACCTTCTTTTGTATTGCCCGTGAAATTATATCGTTAGAGTTTGATTAATATCGAAGCTGACAATAACTAATGAAACAGGCGAAGTTTTTATGTATCGGCTTGCTCTATTCCAACTTGGTTTTACTCACATATGATGGAGAAGAGTAATTAACTATGAGAGATAAGATCAAGCTTAACTGTTAGATTTAATCATTTTGGGGCTAAAGTGAGTTGTAAAAGTTACTTAATTAATCAAATAAGAAAAGCTGTAAGAGATGGTGCATTACCCAGGGTGTTCACGACTAAGGATGTCAAAAATTGGGTTAGAGTGTATGGGATTACGAAGCATGATGGAGCTAATTTCGCTGAGAGTAGCATATCTTCGATATTATCAAATTCTTCAAGGAAAAATATTGTCTCTTCATGTAGGAATAAAAAAATGCTGAGATCAAAAGCAATCAATGGAGTAATAAGATGTTATTGGTTTCCATAGTGTAAGATTTTTGGTAGGTTTGCTCTGTTGGTTGAATGATTAGTGCTAGATACTATATTCCTTGTGAGCAAACCATATTTTTAATACTCTCTCAGAGTTTCTTGTTTCAAACTATCTCCTGCATTTCCCGCATTTCCCGCAAAAAATTCTACATTTGAATTTTTAAACCTAATTATATTTATCAATTTGAAATTTTCGGGAATTTTATTTTTTCTTTAATTTTCTTTTGGTTATAGTTACATTGGAAGATGTAAGCTAAGCATTTAATCAATAGTTAAATAGCAGTTTTATTTTGTAATTTTGAGCTTTCCGTCAAATTAGTAGTGAGTAAATTACAAAATAAAACTGATATGGTGTAGTTTTAACTTGCTTTGGGTAACAATTATGTAGATTAAAATCTTAAGGAAATTGATGTTTAAAGACGCAAAAAAACTCATACAGAATAGTATCTATGATAAGGCGTTAAACATCACCTGATGTAACTACCAAAACAAAGAATGTAATTAAAAGCCATAAGACGTGGCTAGATAGCTTTAAAACAGTTGGCGACATTTATCGATTTTGCAGTAGGCAATAAATTCAAACTCTGGGAAAAGCTTAAGAGTTGAACTAGAGCACAATAATATAAATACCTATGATTCTATAATCAGTAAGTTTGAAAAGCAGTATAGATCTGAATTAACGTTGGTGACAAAGCTCGCAGACTTTAAGCACAGAGAATCTTATATCTCTCGTGAGCTTTTGATGTCTATTGGTAAGTATGACACTCGTTTAGGGGGAATACAGCTACATGAGAGCTAAGGTACTACCAAAGAAATTGTTATTAAAGCTACCTGATAATTAATAAAAGCAAGTTCATGGACTTATGGAGCTTGTCTTTGTATTAAGAAACAAGAGCCTTGTTAATGTGAATTGGGGTGTAAGGTTAATTAATTTAATTGGATGTATGGCGATAGTATGAATGTTGTGTACTTTATAGGTAATGGGTTTGATTTAAATCTTAATTTGAAAACTAGTTATCAAGACTTTTTAGAATTCTATAAAAAAGTTAAAAATGATTCACCTAAGATATTCGAGTTCAAGAGAGAAATAGATGAAAACTACTTAGATTGGGTCGATCTGGAAGTTAACCTAGGTAAGTATACGGAAAAGCTTGGCTCCTCAGCATGTTTTGAGGAAATACACAGAGATCTGATTGATGAACTTGCTAACTACTTAACATTAATTCAAGATGATTTTTCAAAAAAATATCTTCACAAAATAGATAAAAATAAATTTATTAAAGACCTTTATTCACCTGAAAAATATTTGGACACTGCAAATTACAGAGCGATAAATAGTTATTTTAAAGCACAAAAAAATATTAGAGATGTAACTATAATCACACTTAATTATACGGATATTATTGAGTCAATATTAGACTTGAGTAAAGGTAAAGCTAGGTATTCTAATATCCCTGTTGATATGTCTTCTTCAGCTCCAACTGAAAAGTTAAATATACAACAAATACTTCACTTACATGGAACTGTAGAAGAAAATATGGTTTTAGGAGTAGACAATATTAATCAGGTTCTGAATGAGAATTTAAAAACAGAGCTAGATGTGCAAGAGTCTATTGTTAAACCCTTGTGCAACCGTGTAAGTGGTCATGCGATTGACCAAGATTGTATACGCCGATTAAATAATGCTAATTTAATATGTATTTTTGGCTCTTCTATTGGTGAAACCGATGAAACTTGGTGGAAGTTGATAGCGGAACAAGTGAAAAAAAGGGACTGTAGGCTTATTGTGTTTATGCATGAGCCAAACCTAAGCAAAAGGAGAGGTCAAGAAAAACGCAGGCTTGCAAGAGCGTGCTGGAAACGTTTTTCTAATGATGAACTTCCTGAAAATAGAGTGTTCTTTGCATTTAATAAAGAAATGTTCAAGCTTTAAAAAGCTGATTTTGCGCGTATATAGTTGGGAATGTGAAAGAAATAAGCGAATAGAACCTTCGCAAGGATTAGAAAATAGTTTTGTAATTAAAGCATGCCAGTAATTTTATAGCCTTTTGTCGTGATCGTTCAGATTCATTTTTAGGCAAAAACATTTGAGAGCCAAAAGACGGCTCTGTTTAATGTTTTCTCGAGTAGCCTGACAATATAAGGGACAATTATTTACTTTTCTTGATTTACTATATTTGTGAAATTCTACATTCCCAACATAAAGGTTCGAAGTTGAAAGCCTTTTCCATTTCTTCAGCGCTATAAATGGATAATTCTGGGGTATCTAAAGCATTAGAAACAATTGCTAAACGCCATAGCGGATCAACAGACTTAGCACGCTCATTTCTGGAAAGGAAAAAGCGCTGCTCATCAAGTGAAGTACCTTTAACTTCGATTTTTACAACCGCCTTATTCTTTTCTGCAAACAAGTCATAACCACAATTGTCACTTTGCCGATCTGAAATTGAGTATCCTTGATTTTCATAGTGGGCAATAACATATTCAATAGCCGCAAGCTCTACTTTTTTACGTCTCAGTGGATCAGGGAAACTGCTGGAATTTACCTCTACTTCATAACTGTCCTCTGCCGAAAGAAACAGTATCCCACTAACTGTTTCTGCTGTACGGTGTTTGCGGTGTTTTTCAATAACTTCTGGATCTTGTGAAAATATATCAGCTTTATATTTGCCTAGGAACTTCCAAGAATTGGCAGCCTTTTTTAGATAAACAGGTACATATTCCTGCTGTTCCACAAATAACCTGGCCCTTTTCTTGATATTTACACCATTACCCACAACAATAATTTCAGGTGC
>NZ_JBLWTZ010000049.1:0-5762 GCF_048269885.1 Tenacibaculum sp.
CTGTTTTTACAGGAACACAGTAACACCTATTAAAGTAGGTTGACTAAAATTTTAAAGCTGTCAATTCGAGTGAATTTTGCGATTGAAAAGAGCATAATTTGTATCGAGAATTCTGGACTTAGACGCTGGAATAGTTCTCGATAGGGCTGCTGAGCGTAGCCGAAGTATAATTTTTATCTCGTTAACACTTGATAAAAACCACTCGAACTGACATTGGAAGTTAATTCCTTAATGCATTCACAAACACTATGAACAAAGAACAACTACTAAAAGAACTCAACTTTAAAGCCGTACGAAGCTCTGGTGCGGGCGGACAGCATGTAAACAAAGTATCTTCTAAGGTAGAATTAAGTTTTACTATTGAAGACTCGTTAGGACTCTCGGACAAAGAAAAAGCACTACTCCTTAAAAACTTAGCCAACAGACTCTCTAAAGAACATACACTCATACTAAGCTCACAAGAAAGCCGCTCACAACACCGCAATAAAGAATTGGTTACCGAACGCTTTTTTAACCTCTTAGCACAAGCCTTGGTAATACCTAAAGTACGCAAAGCTACCAAACCTAAAAAAGCAGCGATTGCCAAACGTTTGGATGCAAAAAAACAACAAGCTGAAAAAAAAGAAAACCGAAAAAAATTTCGGTTTTGATTTTATAAAATACTTTACTTTAAAATAAAGTAGATTTAATGTTCTCCAACGTTATGTGTATGGTGCGTATCCCGAAGGGTATGCAATATACACTTTGTTGTCTGCTTTATCTTTCAAAAGAATTGAACATATCATTTATTACTGCAATGTCTTTTTCTTCCGCACTTTGAATAGCCCGTTGTTCTCGCCAATCATCCTCATCAAAGTGTCCATTATATTCTATTTCATCAATTTCTTCCCTTATTCGCGAAACTTTTTCCTTTAAATCAAACTGACAGACATGTTCTATTTCTTCATAGATTTCTAATTTTTCGTGAGGGTCAATATCAGAGCTATCTATATTATCAATTACACTAATAATAAGGTCATTGACAACATCTTCATTCTCTTCAATATAAGTTTCAAACAGTTCTTCATTGATATTCCCAAGATCATAAAGAGATGTTAGTTCTTCTGGCTCTTCTATTACGCCTATTAAATGATCAATAATTTTTAATATATCTATTTTAAAATCGCCTTTAAAATGAATTAGTAGCTGAATGTATTCGAGAATACCAACCATTATTAAGTCACTGTAGATTATCTCATCGAATTTTGTTTTGATGAGTGAATTAATGGACGAGCTCAAATTCACGTTTTTCACAATCCAGTGTAGTTTAAAAATTATGTTCTCAACATCATTTCGATTCGCATAAAATGAATTAAAATCAAATTTTAGCAAATCGAAGTCATTAATCAGCCTTGTTTCGAGAGCAGAGCTAAGACTTTGATTTAGCTCCAACTTATTTATAGATTGGAACTCATTTCTTGTGATGAAAATTCTCAACAAGGGTTGTAAATATTGAGCACTTTCAATAATTGTTTTTTTAATTTGGTCTTCATTTGCAATGTAATAGACCAAAAAATCTTGTATTGATGGATTTTGGTAATCAACCAAATGACCAGCACCCCTTTTGTCTTTATTAATTTTTATGAAGGTGTTTTCAAGTTCTTTAAGGCTTTTTTTGAAATCTATACTACCAAACGAGGTGACGCTTAAATAAGAAGGTGAATTAATATATTGTTTAACTGAATCATAGAGAATATTTATCTCAATATTTCCTCCCAGAAACAGAAGGTTATACATTATTACCCTAGATAATTCAGAGATTGTATTTTCAAATGCATGCTCCCAGACTCTATTAGGATTGTTGAAAAACTCTAGAATTTCTTTTGGGAATTCTTGGGAGGTACAATTTTTCCATTCTTCATTATTTGTAATAGTCTCAATAATTCTTGGATTATAATTTTTATGCTGGATTATCTTTATTAATGCATCTTGTTTGATCAATTCACTGATATAATCTTCTGTTATGTCGCTAAAGAATAGATGATTGTAAAGAATCTTTCCTTTGACCAAATCGGTGTATTTAGAAAGGTCAATTATACATGTTTGAAAGTTAAAAGAATCAAATAAGTCAAACTTCTGTCTTGCTTGGTTTAGAATATATTCTCTAGTAGTAAACACAAGAAATTTAGCCTCTGACTTCTTGATTTTCTTAATGAATTTTATGATTTGCTTTTCTTCATTTGTGTCGATTGTATTTTCTAGAAAATTTCTTCCTAAAAAATCATCAAAAAGAAACACTTGACTTTTAGAATCATCAAACTTAGTATATGCAGGCTCTATACTATCTGATAAATAAACGAATTCATCTACTCCTTTTGCTAATAAATCAAATGAAAGCATTTCTGCTAAAGTTGATTTACCAATTCCTGGTATACCAGATATAACAACATAGTTTTCTTTTTTTAAGATTTCCTTTGCTTCTGGAAAACTGTTGTTTTGAACGTAAAGTTTGACCTTTTCCTCAATTTCGTCCAGCTCAAATTTACTTTTATTAATTATGTTTTTATGTAAAATTGTATTTAAGACATCCACACTTGACATCCATAATTTGTAATGGTTTTGGGCAATTTCCTTATAAATATCAAGTAGATTATTAATTTCACCCTCACCCAATATATCTTCAGTTGATTTGATATAAGGGCTAAAGGTGTTAAAAATGTATTTTTTTCTATCGGGGTTTAACTTAGCAGTAGTAACAAAAATATATCTATCTGGAGACAGCTTCTTTACACTTTCAGCTTCCTTTAGAAGCTTTGATTTTAGTGAAGAATATTCCTTATATCGTTTACACTGAATTATGGTATTACCCGTAATTGAACATCTAAGATCAATTCCTCCATCAGCTCCATCACAAAAAGATTCGATAAAAGTTCCTAGGTGCTTTTGTAAGATATCTCGTGTTAGAATTTCAAATTCATATGAAGAGAGGTTAAGTAGATTATAATTTGTCATTTAGCTATATTATTGCCAACGTGTTTGTATAAGATTAGTTGCGTGTTTTAATCACCTAATTTAGCAATTACAAACCGAATAGAAAATCCGCGAGGTTTTTGTAAGCAGGCTTGCACTAGCAATTAATTTTATACGGTGTTGGCAACTGGCTTTATGCTTAGAATGGATAACTATATTTAGTAACTATTCTAAAATTTCTATCTAATTTGTCAGCTTCTGAAAACACGATTAATTTTTTATTTAGTAGATTATAAACAAATAAATCTTTCAAGTCATCAATAGTATTGTCATTATAAAGATGAAATATCTTTGAGTTAATGAACCGAACAATTCTATTTTGACTTATAAATTTAGAATGTAAAAATTCGTAAACGTTATATTCGTTGAAATCTCTTTCCAATTCTTTCTCTTTTAAATAATCTAAAAACTCCTTTGTTAATTTTGGTGTTTTTATGAGTTTAGATGCTTTTTTTATTTGTTTTTGTTCGAAAAGCATCTTACCATAAAAGACAGGTATCAAAATTAGAATTGAAAAAATTGTGAAGTTAAGTGTACTTTCCTCGAATGGTGAATATTTAAATATAAAATTTGCAATTTCCTCAACTTTCGTTAGAACTCCCGTTATTAAAGTTAATATGAATATTATTCCCAAAGAAAGTAAACTCTTTTTGGTCGGTTTATATTCTTTTATTAATTCTTCGGTCTTTTTGTCAACGTAATCTTTCTTTAATCTTTTATTTTCTTTTCTGATTCTTTTAATTAAATATTCGTTCGATTTTATTTCATTTTTTAGTTTTTCAATTTCTTTTTCAAGATGAACAGTTGATTGTTTTAAATCAGTTATTTCATAGTCATTCTGAAATATTGAGAGTTCATTAGCAGGCTTTTGCTGTTTTTCAAGCTCAATATACTGTGATAATTTATCAAGTAATGAATTTATTTTTTTAAACTTTTCTTCCGCAACTTCTTTTAAATTTTCATCAGTAAATTTATCAGGATGTTGAGTTGTTCTGTATTTGTGAAGTAAATCATATAATCTTGTAGAAGGTATATCATCAGATATTCCTAATTCGTCTTTTACTTCTTGAATGATACTGTTCGTAATTTCCATTAATTTTTTTCAGCTTGTTGCCAACTCGTTATATACCAAACTTTAGTTCTTTATCTCGAAAAGAACATGGAATATCATAAGGTTTAGCAATTTTTCACGCCATCAAATATATTAAAACCAATACTTTATAAAAAGTAAAGTTATCAACGAGTTATTGTTATTTGTCAATTAATTATAAGAAGCTAATTGCTCTTACAATTCTTGCGAACCTAATACAAAGTGTGAAAACATTCTTACGGAATCCCATAAGCTCCCTTTTTTAGGTTATAAAAGTTGTTTTTTAGAGTAGTAACGGCTCTTTATATCACGGTTTTAGGTCACTGATATCACGGCACGCTCCGTTAACACCACAGCATGGGTCGCTGATACTACGGCACGCTCCGTTAACACCACGGCACGGGTCGCTGATATCACGGCTATCCTCCCACTCTCAAATCTGTATGGATTCAATCCAACGCTCTCGGTCTACGTACTAACGGATTGTCACTTCGATACAACACACAAAAAAATGTCAAACAAATGTAACGACAGCTATAGAATTATTTTTGAAAGACAAATTACTTTGATTAAAGAGACTACTAAAAAAGTACCTCGTCATAAGCAGACAAACCAAAAATAACACCGCAAGAGCCGTTAAAATTAAAATCTGTTTGAGCGATAGCGAGTTATTTTAATTTAGGGTCGAGGATGATTATTTTTGAGTGTAGGCAGGTTAAGACTAGATTTTTTGCTTCTTTTTCATCAATGGAAAAAGAAAAATAGCTTAGAAAAGATTATTCTATGTAAAATCTAAATCGTTAAGAAAAGATGTCAATGATAGATAACACAAAAAAAGTATTCGCAACTAGTATAAAAGATACACTTCTGATTGTCTGCCTGTTAAAAAAAAGCAAAAATTGACCATCGCATTTGTTTTTTATACCCCAACACTATAATTTAGAAGTGGTTAAGAAAAAGAAACTAACAAAATGCTATGATTGTATTACTAAAACTATCTAATTTTTTATGGAATTTTAACTAGTGGCAAGGGGCTCTCCTGCTGTTATAATCTTGTTGTTTCTAAGAATTACCTAAGGGTACGTGTTTTACGCATCCCTAAAAACACTCGTGTAACTTAAATTAAATATTAATATGGAAGCAAGAAGAAAATTCAAAGGTTCAGATGCTTTTTTAGCAGAAAGCGCACGTACAATTTACAACCTATTTACGCAAGATTTGGAGCGTTTTACCGCTTTCAATACCCGATTTACGAGCGAACATCAGATTGATGCGGCAGATACGGTAGTAACCGATGTAAGTACCTTGGCAAAACAAGGGGTGGAAACACAAAAGGTGTTGATAGAAATGCAAAATGCAAGTCGTGTGTATCATCGTATAAAAAGTCATGCTATGTGGGCTTTTCCTGATAATCCTGCGGTATTAAAGGAGTTTACAACTGGTTATAGAGATGCGAGCAAGAATCAGCCTAAAATTAATCAATTGCTACTTCCTTTTTAAGCAAGTTCAATATAGTAAATTCAAACAGAATAGAAAATCCTAGCGGATTTTCGTAAGTAGCTTATACTAACAATTAATTTTATACGGCTTAAGTTAGCAATTGTTTAAATTTAGTAATAAAAACCAGAAAGAAAAAAGCGTAGAGTAAGGTTATGATATACGT
>NZ_JBLWTZ010000050.1:0-5733 GCF_048269885.1 Tenacibaculum sp.
GCTGCTTTGTACTCCATAGTGGTTTTTCGGACCCCAAAACCAATCATTGAACTCAAAGCCATCAAAGCCCCCTTCACTAATTAACTCATCAAAACTAAGGTGCATTGCAACTTGCTTAACATCTGCAAACGGATATTGACTGAAAGGTGATGCCTCAATCTTCCCCATATATTCTTCAGATAAATTGGACATCTGCCCATTTAATACATTTTTGAAGTTCTCTATGCTTTCTCTGTATGCATCCCACATATTTGAATAAGGCAATAAGTCACTATTATAGTCTTTTACTCTCGCCCTAGACTTTTGCAATTCGGATAGTAGTAAGTTTTTAGTAAAATCCATTTCTAAAACTTTTGGAGATAACCCAGTCAATAGCTGGAGTGTTAGCATCGATACACCTACTTTAAATTCTGGCCAGTGTGCAGCTTTTCCAATCGATGGAAATTTAGGGTTTACATCTAACAGATCTGAATCAAGCTGTGTACACTCTTCATTTCGAATATTTACTCCATTTGAGATACCTTTGCGAGAGTAACTTCGGGCTGCAACTAAAGCGCGGATGTTCATTACTTCTGAGAGCTTAAGGCCACCATAAATCACTTGGCCTTCACTAATTTGAGGTTCTTTGATTTTATAGTCTGATATTGTCACTAGGTTAGATAATTTGCTTTGGATATCAGCAAAGAATTTATATTCAAACACCTTTTCTTTAAGTCTTTTTTTCAATGATGATTGTTTTGTTTCGATGCCATTAAACAGAAATACTTCGTCATAAACCCTAATAGTATTCTCGTTAGCAATTAACTCTTGACCTTCAGTTAACTCAAAAGTAGCCGTTGCATTAAGGGTGCTTTGCTCTTGCTTTAAGTTTAGCTCTTTAAGTTTTAGCCTTACATTTGGCAATAATTTATTGCCACTTATAACATTCGTATTGAGGTTTACTTTTAGTTGCTCCACAGCTTTTTTTTGAAGTAGATGCTCGATTACTTGTGCATCGTAGTCAGTGGTGTTACTGAGCGTTAAATTGACACTAACTTTTTCTGCACCATAAGCACTCCCGAACGCATGGAATACAGTCAGCATAAAAACCCCATTTGCTAGCGCTTTCAATAAATTCATTAAAACGACCTCCAAGGACAAAACTGTATTAATCATTTCATAAATTTCATTTCGTGCAGCGGTTAAAAACCAAACTGAATATCACCTATTTACAATGAGTTATAATAAATGTCATTGTGTTTCTTATATTTTCACAAACCTGTATTCAATAAATTATACTTTTCACTTTGGAGGGGGATTTATGAAATTTGTGTTTTTACTAGTCATTTTAGTATTGAGCCATACTGCTCATGCAGCTGATACTGTGAGAGTTATCAAGTTTAAAACTATCGGTCTCACAGTTAATGAGTACAACATTGCAGATTTAATATATAAAGAAGCTGCTCAAAAGCAAGGCGCTTATTTCATTGTTAATAATTCACAAGCAGGTGTATCAAGTTATAGCGAGAAGGCCCGCATTTTACGTCCGATAACGGTAAGTATTGTTGACTACACAATCGAAGATAGTGAAGTAATAGCTACCATACGCTATGATCATGCAGCTTTAGAGGTTGTAACGGAGCGCTATAAGTTATACATGAGGAACAAGAAAAATTCCGAAGACATGAATAGCGCGAAGATAACTGAATTTTGCCAAAAGTTCTCATCAAACTCTTTAGAAATCGAGAACATTCTCTCTAGCTCAGAACTTAACGATTCAACATCACCTTCAAAGGATAATGAGCTCCTAAAACTATCAAATGAGTCTGACTCTATAAGTCAGTTATTAATTAATGAATGTAATTTATAGGAAACCTTTTAATACTTTATCACCTATTTTCTAGAACGTAGCTATGAATGCTTGTGATTAAGAACTAATGGACGTTTTGTACAATAGTAGGCCTTCAAGCTTAACTCATACTTGCCCCAAAGTGAGTTAACGTAATTACTCTATAGATCACCTTTGAGCTATCAGACACAGTGATTCACCTAATGATATTGGCTCTAGCTCATAATCTGATATTCCACTAACTTTTATGTTGGTGATGATACAAACCACTGTATTAATACACAGTTTTGTTGTTATATTCCCAGATTCAAGGAAATGAGCGATGAGGGCATTTTTTTCTGAATACCTTTAATGTCAATAAAAATATTAAAGTTGGCAATGCATTACATTATTTGTTAAAAATAGATTCATTAATACATGCGCGTAACATCGGCACAAAGATGCGCGACGAGCGAACTATAAAATGTTAGAGGTTCAAGTTCCCAGGATGCAACAGTGAGATTTAAATCTACCTCTCCCAAAAAAATAAATCAGGCGGTTAAGACAATAATTCAGAGTCTTGACTTAAGGGAAGAGGATGTGAGAATTTTAAAATTTCATCGGCCGATGGAGTTTACTCCTGAACCAAATAACTGTTTCTTCAATGCGTGGGTAAAAATGAAATATGCGGGCGGGGATGCACAGCATGGCTGGCTGATAGCTCAGGATACCACTAAAGATTTTATAGAAGCTCAATTTCATGCCGTCTGGGTTAATTCAAATGGTGAATTGGTTGATGTAACTCCCCGAGTCGACGGCGAAAAAAGAGTTATGTTCATATCCGACCATAACCGTGAAATTAGGCTATCCGACTCTAATGGACGACCAGCAATATTAACTTACGATAACTTTCGTGTGTTTGGAGGCCGTCCATTGGCTGAACTTGAGCGAATCAAAGTTGTAATGCGAGATACTAATTTCATCAAAGAGTACGGTTTATCATGGATGTAGTTAAAACCTCTAAAAAACCGTTTAACATCGACACCCTACCTTTGCTTCGTTTCGCGTATGGCGTTCGCCATTTTCGCTACTCTGCACAAAGGTTAGGCGCGCGTTAACGGGGCGTTAGCTTTTCGGGGCAATCATGTCGGTATGTAAAATCTATGATAAAGAGATGCACTTAAATAGGGCTATGGCTCTACTTGAGCACATGCAGAGCGCATTCTCGCGTGCTTTTGCTGCGAGTTAAACCCTGCGGTTTTAGTCGTTATGCTTGGCGATGGCCTTACTCTGCTTCACTGCGCCCTGCAAATGTTCAAATGTAATATCTTAAGTTTTCACTATACTTTTATCTGCAATTGCCAAATCAAACCTCTAACCGTTTGTATATGCAAAGTTCTGTTTCCACAACTGATTTGTTATCGTAAGTCCAGTTCATTATTTTTAGCAATTCATTTTGTGTATGATTAACTTTCATTGTTATTCGTTTGTTTTTGAAAACATAATCGAAGTTTTCGCCGCTGTTTTCATTAATTAATGCTCTGTCTATTGAGTTGATGAAAAGTAACTCAACTTTGAGTTTGTTTTCAGTTTTATATATCTTAAAAGCATCTCCCTGATTTTTTGATAAGCCCGTATCACAATCAGCAAATTGCCAATACCCAGATAAACTTAATAAACCTACAGTTAATATACTCATCACTAATACGCCTCCGCTATTGTCCCTGTATCGATTACAGCCTTATTTCATAAAATATCATATCATAACGAAAGTTTAACTCTTCTATTGTGGGTCAGTAATAAAGATATACATACTGAAATGCAAATAAGCTCCAAAATGTAGCCTATTTTGATTAATAAAGTTACATACTGGTTTTTACTTTTTACTGTAATAAAATATCGTTATAACTGCTTATTATATTGATAAATCTGCCACATTGAGAAATAGCCTTTTTTCCCTCTAATCCTTTCAATGTTTTTGTATCGAATCTAGCTTCAATTGTTATGTACAGTTCAGGAGGTATTTTTTAAACCCACCACAAAAGCTAGCCAACCAATCAAAGTAATTAAAAAAGCAGGCTAAACCACACAGCAGGGATTTTAATTATTTCTTTCATCCCGTCATTCCAATATTACGATAAGCCAAAAACTAGCTTCAAAATTTCGGAAATAAAAAAACCAAATAAAGCGCCAATAACCCAACTTTTCCATTGACCTTTATAGCTAGAAGCTCTTTTGATTTCTGTTTGCAAGTTCTCAATAATCCTCGACTGGGAGGCAATATCAACAGCCAGTGAGTTAATCAGTTCCGAATCTACTCCAAGTCCAATTTTTGTTAATATCTCAGGTTCAGACATTAATCGAGGTGTGTTGTTTTCGAGCTCATATACAACACCCTGAACACTCGCCAATTTAGTTGACGGCTTTACTGTAATAACTCCAAGTGTGTAGTTTCCTCTAATGTTAGGGATGAACTCTAAGTGTACATCTGCTCCACTGCATAGTGACTTTGCTTGAGCAAATATAGTTCTCAACGAGTTAGGTTCTACTCCAAAAACTTCGGTGCGTCCAAGACCTATTATTAAGTGCCTTCCATTGCTATTCGAAGACGCTACAATAAATTCTGCAAGGGAATCAACACCTATTTCAAGCAATGAAATACAATCACTGGAATGGTCAATATTTGTTAAGATATCTCCATTTTTAAGCTGCTCTAGCGTTTCCATTTTTTTTCCAATTTTTAAACTTTAGTTTTATCCCCAGTAGCCATAATCCAAATCGCAACTGATAGTTGGACAATCATAGCCGCAACTATACACCATACAATAACAGGTGAGGATTCAACGGAAACACCTTCAAAATACAGGGGCAATGAAGAAAGCCCTGTAGTAATAAACAAAATTGTTGATAGTTTCACTTTGATTTCCCATTTTCCAACTAAGTAAGCTTTGATGTTAATAAAACGAGAAAACTTAAGAGCAACGAAACTTTAATTGATACAGATCGTTTACGCTCTAGCTCTTCATTTACCAATTTATCTTCCGTTGCACCTATGCCAGCTTCATCAATTTCATATTTAGCCGACCTTACATCCTTATCAGCAAAGACAGTTCTGTTTAAAGTTAAAGAAACTAAAAATATTGAGAATATGGCTATAAATTGCCAATAGTCACTCAAATATTTCATAACTTATTAACCCCTTAAATCTCATTTCCAATGTTAAAGTTAACTTTTTAAAAGGTTATGTTTATCAAAATTACTAATTGCTGCATCCAACCTTTCATTTACAAAAGTTTCTTCATCAATGCTAGCACCAAGAGAAAAAACATGACATATAAACCCTTTTGGGTAATTGCCTTTTGAATATCGAATGAGCATCCGATCTACATCAAACTGAGTAAACCCCAATTCAGTCTTTACTTTAAAATAAGGGCTATCAGATTTAGTCATAATTATTCCAAGATTTCTTAATTTATGGATATGATGGCACGTTTTTACCGTGCTTCAAGTTGTTTATTAACCAAGTTTTATTTAACATTCCCCAGTCAACAGCCGAGTATGAACCGCTTTTGTTTTCAAACACAATAGACAGCTCTTGAGTTACCGATAATGTATCTTGATCTGTTCGTCTTGGCATTCCCGTAGCTCCCATAATTGCAGGCACAGTGTTAACGCCAGTGCTTATGAGCCATGTAACATAGGCCCTTCTATATAACCTTGTTTTAGTTTTGCTATGCATTATTTATGACCAATATTAGAAAGGTTTTAATTCCATCAAAGGAGTCACTAGCTGGTTTTTGTATGTCCAATGTGCAGTATCTGAGCAGCGATAGTTAATTAGTAAATCAATATTCTTGAAATCTAATTCTAGATCTCGCGCAATTATAGGCTCGTGATGTGCAATTCTATTTCTTAATCCCTTGACA
>NZ_JBLWTZ010000051.1:0-5697 GCF_048269885.1 Tenacibaculum sp.
TAGTATATACCCACTTATTATTTTTCATTTGATATGTTTTACGTACTATCCAATTATAATTATCATCATATTCATATTCAAATTTTTGGTAGGGTTCACTGTCTTTTTCTATATTTATAAGTTCTTTATAATCAGTTTCATCACCAAACACTTCTACCTTCCTACTTTTATAGTTGTATTTTGTTGTTGTGGTTACGCCCAAATTACCAATGGTACGCTCAAGAGGTTTTTCAAGTGCATCAAATTTTAAATGTTCTGTTTCTACGGGTGTCTTAATGTTCTCTTTATAGTATTCTTTTTTTAAACTTTTTGTAGCGTAATTGTACCAGCTTTTAGTTTGCGAGGATATTTTTTTATTTGAGGTAAAAACTGTTTCTTTAATATAATCATCATCATTTCCTTGATAGGTTACTTCAAAAACATCTGGATTGGTATTGAGTAAATATCTTTTTACGACAATTTTATCTACATTAAAAGAACCATAGCTGTACTGACGTTCTTCAATCATCTTTTCTTTCACTGTATTAAAGATGGTAATCGTTTTTATTTGGTTGCCATTCGGGTTTGTATAGTTTATCCGTACATCAAAACTCATTTCTTTCATTGGCTGATTTATAAAACGATAGTCCGTTAATTGGTAGGTGTTATTCCAGCTCCAATATTCTTTAGAAAAAGGATATTCTTTGTTTTTATCAATTTCAAAGACCTCTTTAGTCATTGTTTTTATTTGAGAAAAGTCAACCACATCAATAGTATTCTTAAAACTCCAGTCAGGTGGGTAATAAGCAATTTCATTTTGAGCTACCAAAAAATAACTTGTTAGCAAAAAGCATAGTGTTATGAAACGATTTATAAATAATTGCATTTTTTAAAATTTTATTGTTGAATATTTATTTTTGAAGTGTTATAAAAAGAAAGTATGGCACTCAATATCAAAAAAGGGAATATGATAATGACAGAGCCCCATAAATTATCGGGTGTAAAAGTTTTAGGAAAATTTTTTACCACAAAAAATAGCAACGCTGCACCCATAATAATGGATATATGAAGTATGAGTATATTTGGCGTAAACATCCCAAAACCAACAGCTAATGGTTGCTCTGTTTTATGGAGGTAAATCCGTTCAACCAATACGAATAATAGATTGCTATTAAAAAACCAATTTTTAAAAAATAGCACTTCCATATTAATTAAAGTAAGTTCATTATTTTTCCAGTTTGCTATAAATCCAAAAAAGACAATAATAAAAATGAAATAAACTACCATTATAAATAAAGAGCTAAAAATGGTTTCTCCTTTCTTGATGTTAACTATGGAATTTTCATTTTGTTTATAACAAAATCTATCGACAATAATTCGTATTAGTTCACTAAACCAAAAAAAGTAAATAATATAAAAAACGGTAGATTGCCCATTTACCACCGAAAGTAAGGTTAATAGCGTAAATATGATAAAATCCCACTTTCGGTTGTGTTGCAATGTTCGTTCTAATATAGATAGCAATGGTTTCATTGTAGTATCAAGCTATAATTTGGCTTTATTTCGTTATGTTAGTTAATGGAGCTGTAGTTAGTGTTTTGTTTTTCTAAACCTATTAAATTGTATTTTAGTTAAATACTACTGGTATCCAGTCCGTTTTTATAATTTTACCTTTATTAGCAGCACCTGTTCCGTTACATATTGGGCATACTTGCTTTGTGTACCCATCAACATACCTTATTTCTTTATAAACTTTTTGGGCAGGTATATAGTTTGATTCGTATACGTGTTTATTGTAATAAACTCCTTTTACCGTATAAGAATCATTTGTGTATTTTGCAGGAATGGTATAAACATGTTTTTTTGTTTCTTTATAAATTGGCACTCGTATTGTTTTCTCACAGGATTGATTGTTGTCGGCAACATAATCATGTTTCACATAAACTTTTTCGTTGTTAGTAATTTTGGCTTGTATATTAGGGTTGTCGGAAAAAACCGTGATATACTTTTGGGTATTATTCACACTTTTTATTTTCGCAGTACGGTTAATACTTTCTATATAAACTATATCACCTACTTTTAACTCATTAATTTTGGTTTCAAAACCATATTTTTTTCGTCCTGTAAGGGCTCTTCTACCCTTATGAGAAAAACCTTCTATTGGCATAACATCCCAAATATTCTCATGTTTTGTCACTGAGTTACCAAAAATATGCTTTGTGTTCTTGGGATTTCCGTTTTCAAACAATCCGTAGTCGGCATCAACATCATACCTGTAACCGCTATGATATCTCACTATTTTTGTGCGGTAGCCAATACCGTGAAGTTTTCCGTTTTTAAAGTGCCCAACTTCCAAAAAAGTTCCATCACTTAGTTTGTTATTATCTTGCGGAATCATATGTACCCCATAACCGTTTAAAGTATCAATACCGTGGCTAACTAAGGTCGCAATATTATATGAATAGACTTCAAAATCGGTTTGTCTTTTCAATTGCAGAATGTCTGGCTTTTCATTGGCATGTGCTTTTGTTTTAAATTTAATTTCTTTGTCAATGATTACTACCCAATAGTTTTCTTGTGTCTTTTTGTCTTCCATAAACAATACAGAACCATTAGTTACATCCTTTTTAGTTGGATAAATAAACCCTGTCAGCTCGAGGTCATTCTCATAATTATAATAACTTCCCGTATGGTCGTAACCATAGTATCGGTCATTTTCATTATTTGCAGGAGCATAATATGATGGGTTTTTCGACGAAACATAGTCGACACGATTTCTACCGTACGTTGGATGCTCTTTATAAAAATATCTTTCTTTATAAGGTAAGTCAGCAATCTTATTTCCGTCAGGGTCAATTTCCACAAACCGATTAACCCCAGGTTCGCCTTTATCTTCTACAACGCCATTCCAAAAGTTACCATTTTCATAAAACATTGGGTTTCGAAGTATATTATTTCCATTTTCAATATTATAATCATAATTCAACTGTTCATTTGAGGCGTAATATCTAGTACAAAATGGAAATTGCCCGTCAAAGAGTCCTGAATTATATGTAACCTTAGTGCTATAAAGAGCCTTACCATGGTTAATAAAGTCTATTCGTTTGTATTTTTTCTTGTTTTTTAAGCTCTTTCCTTTACTGTTAGCTTTTTCAAAGTGTGTACGATACGCTCTGTATTTATCGAATTTAAATTCAGAAAAATCGTAAATAGACGAAAACTTGATGTCATCATAAATAAATGATTGAGCATTAACCGTATTTAAACAAGCTGTTATGCTAATAAATGTTACAATAAAAAAAAGTTTTTTCATTTTAAATGAGGTTTAATGATTGTGCTTTCAGCTTAATTCAGCTTTGCTCAGTAAATTAAGAAATAGAACATATAAATCTGCATTGACAATAGTAGCATCGTTTAGATAAACTATAAGCATACCAGGTACTTATGATACGCTCATCTCTATATTCTCAAAACGTTGATAACCTTCATGATACTTTGTGTTTGCGACTGTGTCTACCTAACGGTCTAACCTTGTATCTGCCTAAATCATTTTTGTATTGTTCGGTTGTTGGTTATCAGTTAATTAAGTTAAAACAGGGGCCGTCTCTGTAAGTAAGCATTTCAATTTTACCTGTTTGTTTACTTATTTTAATTACAGTACCGTCAATTAGATGCTTTTTATTATATGTTTGATATGTATTTGTTCCGCCTGATTGTATTACCATGTTAGGCCCCACTAGTAAGACTTGATTAGCTTAAAATCATAGGAGATCACCATTACCATTAGTAAAAGACTCGAATGTTATTCTGTGTTTTTTTTAAATCTTTTTTCTTAATATGCTTACGGAATTCTTGCGATGCATAACTTGTGCTTATTATAAAAATAAGCTACAATATGCATGCATGCCTCCTTAATTTTAACTTTCATAATAATTGATTTTTTTGAATATTATTTATATAGAGTCTTAAAAACAAACACTAATGTTAAAAAAACTTTCGGTTAAACTCATTCACATGATGTTCTAAAAACTTTGTAATAGCTTGTGCTACACCTTTTTCGTATTTATTAGCGTTTGCTTTTATTAATGCAGTGTTTTCTACCGAAATATTATCTGCTCTATACATTTTTCCAAAAGCAGTTTCTATGCCTATATAATCTGTGTCGGTTTTTGCAAAAGCTTGTATTTTTTCTTTACCTACTACGTCATTTATTTGTAAATCTTTTTTTAGTACTCCCGTGTACGTACCAAGTGGCGAACTACCAATATTATGTTTTCCTGACACAAAATCTATTGCCGAAACACACAAGTAATTTTTCTCCTTTGATTTTCCTGTCAATCCTATTTTAGTAGTAAACGATTTGTTTTTTACTCTACTTTTTACATGCTCATACGCAGCAATACGTAAATTGGTGTTAGCAGTAATCTTTGCTCCCCTACCTTGATATGGCTTTTTTACGTCAAGAAATAACACATATACATCTGCATTAATAATGGTAGCATCATTTAATTCTGACGATAATTTTGAATATGTACGTATTTCACTAGTAATGCTATTACGTCCGTCATCATTTTTTAATCTATTGATACTTCCTAAAAATCCACCTTGCTTTTTCTTACCGTCATTGGTAAATCCTTTTACAAAAAAAACAGTATTTTTAGGGTAAACAGTTATCATACCAGGAACCTCTGATAGGCTCATTTCCATATTTTCAAAACGTTGATACCCTTCATAATACTTTGTGTTTGCGGCTGTATCTCCATTCAGTACATTAAATCCTTTTGATTTTAAATCTTGTATAAAATTTTGGTAAGCATCATCTGTTATTTGTTGTAGTGTAGTAGCAGGAATATCCATACCTACAGCTAAAGAAGCTTTTGTTTTACCAGATAGTGCTCTCCCCATAAAACCACCATTTGTTTTTGTAGTTTTTAGATTATATAGCTGATAGTTTACTGAAAAATTAGCGATATAAACATCTTTAGATTTAAATTTTCTAGAGCCGTAAGCACCGCGTTGTTCTTTGGGTTTAAAGTCTCCCAAATTTTGAGAATTAGTAGTGAGTAAAGAGCCTAAGCCTAGCATTAATATAAATAATCTTGTTCTCATAATTATTTTTAGATTTTGTGTAGCAATATTACCCATAAGTGTAATGCTAAAAAATAGGGCATCTGTACCATTTTTTATGTACGAACAAAAGAGGTGAAGATGTTTTTATTAACTCCTAAACACAGGAAATCGATTAATTTGTTGTTTGCTATGCCAAGTAATTCATATTTGTAAAGGATTCGGGAAAAACTTATTGATTTTTAACTACTTGTTAAAGTGCTTATTTATAGTGACTTTTTTTGTAGATACATATGAAAAATTGTAGCTGTTTTTATTTTTACTAACATAATAGAGTATATAGATTAGCTGACGTTTGAATCTTAATTTTAAATAATATATCCAGTTCAAAATATAAATGGATATATGTTACTTGTTTATTATTTATCTCTGTAATATCTCCTTTTATGTATTTGTAAATTTCGTAACTTCTTTTTGTATCTACTAATTCTAAATCAAATTCCCAATTTTCATATTGCATACCTATTTTAAAGTGTTGAATCCGCATGAAGGAAAGGTTTTCCCAGCACAAAACCTACCTGCTGAATTGGCTTTAGGAGGTAAAATTACCAACGATATTGATGTACTGTTAATGAACAAGCAAACAAATGA
>NZ_JBLWTZ010000052.1:0-5674 GCF_048269885.1 Tenacibaculum sp.
ATTCCGCAAGGGATTTACCTGGTGATTTCAGACAACCCGACCTACGAGTCATTCGAGATCAACCACAAGAACGGGCGCAACTTTAAGATTATCGGCAAAGCCATCGCGCCAGTGTTTAAGAAGATTTTTTAAAATGAAGCCACACATCGTTGATGTGTGGCTTTTTGTGTTTAATGTTTGTTGGTTTATACGAAGTGATAATAAAAAAAGCATCTATTGAAAAATTTCGAGGTTTCAAGCAAGTTGGATTCTCCTTGGGTGAACAAATTACTTTGATTGCAGGTCAAAACGGAACTCAAAAAAGCACGCTATTAGGAATATTATCTCAGACATTTACTATTCCACCTAAGGACCATGTTTTCTCTGGACAAAAACCTTTGAGTGGAGATAGTTACCGTTCGACATTCAGTAGTAAATTTCGACTGTCTAATGAACGAGATTTACCTGGTGAGCATGAATGGTCCCTCTATTTCAAAGACAAGCATCTACATTCAGATATTGATGAAGATGGAAAGTTCACAATTCAAAGCTATGCTCGGGATGATACTATTAGATTCTGGCAGAAGGGCACTAAGGATAAAGGTAGTGGATATGTTCAATTACCGGTTATTTATTTGAGTTTAAAACGATTAATACCCATTGCCGAAGCTGGTAGAGTTAACGAACGGGATATTAAACTTACTCAAGATGAGCAAATGTGGTTTACCGAAAATTATAATAGGATTTTATTTTCGCGTGACAACTTGGAGTCTATAGATTATCTCGAAGGGCCAAATAAAAATACACTTTGCGTTACAACTGATCATTATGATTGGCAGTCCAACTCTTCAGGACAAGATAACTTAGGGAAAATATTATTAGCTGTGCTTTCGTTTATGCGCCTTAAGCGAGATTTTCCTGCTGATTACAAAGGTGGAATTTTAGCCATAGATGAAATTGACGCGACTCTTTATCCTGGTTCTCAAGTAAAACTATTGGAGTTAATGAGTAGCTTCTGCAAAGCAGCTAAGATTCAAGTAATTGCAACAACTCATTCTCTTTCTATGCTTGAAAAAATATGTGAGCTAAAAAAACAAAGAGGGAGAGAACAACATTTTAATTGTGTCTATTTAAAGAAAAAAGATGGTGAGGTGGAGATAGAAGAGACTCCCGATTATAGCCGTATAATGCATAACTTAACTATGACTGTTGGTAGTAGTCTACCTAAAAAACAAACAGTAATTTTTACTGAAGACGCTGAATGTATTCATTTTTTAAAAGCTATTTTAAAAAACAGATTTAAAAGCTTGAAGTATTCAGATGTCACTTTAGGTTGCGATAATCTTATTCAGTTAGCAGAGAAGAAAATTCCATCATTTACATACCCTAACTCCATCGTTGTTTTAGATGGTGACGCAAGAGCTAACCCTAAGTTGAATAAGTTAAAAAACTACATTTGTTTACCTGGATCTGTAAGCCCTGAATGTATGTTAGCCACTTTTCTTGATTCACTGTCTGATCATTCAGAATTCTGGACTGAGAAAAATGAAGACTATAATAAATCAGTTTGCTTTGGTACATACACTTTAAATGATATTCGGAATGGTAGAGGCAACAAGAAACCTAGAGATATAGCCAAAGAATGGTATAAAGAACAAGTAGCACTAGGGGTATGGGGGCAGCAAGGAAGAACGGTTTATAATTATTTGCTTAAGACCATAGAGGTAGACGTGGAGATATTCTTAGATAAATTTTCTAAGTTGTATGAAGATCTAAATTAGTGAAAACCCTCGTGATGAGGGTTTTTTTTTATTTTGCTGGGCGACCTAGATTTTGCATTTTTTTTAGCTGTGCAAAACTAGTATCTGGACTAAAAAATACTTTCTTAGTTTTTGGTCCATGAATGATAACTTCTGAACCTTTACGTTTGGTTTGAGCTGTATACGTTAAATCAAATGATTGAGGCTCAAATTCAGCATAGATCCCACAGATTTCAGGAGTATCATCATACGTCACAATCCATGGGTGGGATATATCCCTAACGCTACGGAACAGCCTATAATGGTCATCATGCTCAAAAAAGTTTTGGTAGAGACCTTTACCTTTCACATAATACGGAGGATCAATATTTACTAAACAGCGGTCTTCGATTTGAGATACATACTCATCTATAAATGCTGCCGCATCTAAATTTGTTAGAACAATATCTGCTTTACGCGCTGCAATGGCTACAATCTTTTCAATTAGAGTATCTTTTTGATACCTGCAATCTAACAAATAATTTCCCGTTTGCTCCAATCCACCAATCACTCCAGCTTTGATTATGCCCGAGCGATTTGTTCTGTTTAGGAAAAATGTAGCAAATCCTAACTTTAGCAAGTCGTCGTTCTTACTCTCATAGATTGACTTTTGTTTGTGCCACTCTTCAATGGTTACAGGCGTATCTTGAATTAGTTGGCATAAAGCGTCTGTTTTGTTTAGAACGCAGTACCAAAATGCATGGATAGCGGGGTCAAGATCATTGATCCAAACTTTACGAACATGTCCTTCTAGTAGGAGATACCACGCGATGGCGCAACCCCCGGCGAAAGGTTCGACATAGGTGCCGCCTTCGAGGTTGTTGAGCTTTAGCGTTTCTACGACATATGCCGTTAGCTTTGATTTACCACCAGGGTATCTCAATGGAGAGTAAAACATTACCTATCCTTTAAATCGACTAGGACCTTCAATAAAGGCGCAAGCATATCCCAAAATCCGTTCAAAAATCTATGATCAATTTTGTGTGTCTCATGCCCATGAACAAAGCTGTTCAAAGTGTCAAGGCTATGCTCATTGCTAGGTTGCAAGAGTTTGCTAATCACCTTATTGGCCTGAGCACACGATATGTGGTCATTAGAAAGAAACTTCAAGCGTTGCTGCAGTATCGTATGAGTATAATCTTTACCCAGCTTCGTGGCCATAGCATGGGTAAGATTTTTACGTTGAATGAAATCGTCCACTGCGAGGTCTAAAAATGTTCTCAAGGATATTGAAGTTACGTGAACATAAAGTTTGATTGGGACGGCTTTTAGTTCACGGAAGAGACTGTTTAGTTTGGGGCTTTTAACGCTGATCTGTTGGTATCCCAAGACCAATCTAGCACGGTTGTTGTTGTGTGGGACTGGCTCTATCTGGTTGTTGTTTGCCGGGTTAGAGTTCTGAGTTGGGGATGCCTGACTATCTGGAGATGGCTTGGTCGTACCTGTATCTTTATGACCATTAGGCTGTTGATTTTGTTGCGTCAGATCCTGTTCTACGAGTTGTTCAGGGAATGTCACCTCAGGTAGTACGGCAAAAATCTCTTCGTTTCTCTCAGGAATTGAGCGGGTGTTAACTACGAACTTTAAATCATTAGGAACAATGTTAAACATCAGTTTGAGAAAATGTCCATAGGCATGTAAAAAGCTACTCTCATTCGATGTGATCGTTACTTTCATATTGTCAAATTTTATGCCCCACCGCTCCCGAACTTCTTCGTTTGAAAACCATCGTTCGAGGACTGTCATTGAAATTCGATAGCCATAAATCAATTCTTTTTCTTCCTCGGTCATCAATTTGATGACTTCATCTCTTGTAGCAAGGTCTCTAAGTTGAACATAGCGTAAAGCCGAAATTATCTCAGAACGAGTAAATCCGGTAACCTCTTTTACCTTTTCAATATCATGCTCATATTCATCGTACAGGCTTACAATAAAACGTTGTTGCTGCAAACGCTGCCAAGGTTTTTGATTTGAACTCGTAGAGTGGCGTTGCAGCACATACCAATGTGTAGCCTCTTCATTTGGGGCTACGCACACTTGTATTTTTTCGATCGAATCTCTATTGATTAGCTTGGATTGTTGCAAAATGAAGCCGCGAATAGATTTGGGGGCTTTATGAGGGTTACGCAAAAGTTTGAGCGCCAAAACTCTTCGATTTCCTTCTGCTACGACGTATCGATCTTGGTCGTTTTTCCACACTACTATTGGTTCGAAATCAATAAACCCCAACTTTACGATGGAGGTAATCAGTCCATAAAAGCTTTTTTTATCTGCGGGTTCGCTTATAACTTCCTCGGCAAAATCAGAATCACTGATTCTCGACTCACTTTCTGCAGTGTCGAACCGAGGGTTTTCTTTCCATAGTTTCAAGTAATCGACGGATCGCGGAGTACGCTTAGACCACCAATGCTCTTTTACATCAGACATAAAGTAACAAGACCTACATAGTTGTTAGTATTCATATACTATTGGTTGAATTCGTTATTGTTAATCCTTTAGCTTCTTATAAACCTTAAAGTTTGATGCTGCGCAAGATCATAGTTTGATAGTTCCATTATCTAGTGGATCGCGATTGGTTTGGATGACCTCCGTTTTTAGCTCTAAAGTCCACTCCACAAGTTCCTGCTCTTGGTTTTATTGCGGCAACGTTGACTAGTAGACAGTTTGACAATAGATTTATCTTGACATCCATTTGAGGTGGAAATATCTTTTTAGGTAGTCAGGCTGTGGTGCGCTCGCAAGAGTTTAGAGTTCGATTCTCTATCTGACCTAAATTAATCTTCATATCCGGTCTAAGTTCTCTCAATACTTCAATAATTGCATTGTCTGCCTTTAAATAATCAAGACATTCCGCTTTAGCTAAAGCATCACAGTTAATGTTTTTGCACATTTTTATATTCATATTTTTTAAGTTCGCGCCTTCAAAAACTGTGTTTTGTAAGTCGCAACCGCGCAAGTCAGCGCTTTGCATTTTTGCGCCTATAAATTTGGTTTGGAAAAGGTTAGAATTTTTGAAATCAACACCTATTACTGTTGAATTTTTGAAGTCGGCATTTTTCAAATAACTATTCAATAACTTGGTTCCTTTTTTTAGTGTTGAATCTGTGAATTCGGCAGAGTTTAATTCAGAGTCTTCTATGTGAATGCCAAAGACGTTACAGTTTAAAACTTTTAACCCATACAATCGTGATTTAATGAATTTTAATTCGTTAATGTCAGTATCTTTAAAGCTTAAGTCTGTAACGTCAATTTGATATACGTTATTGGCATTCAATCGCTTTATCATGTTTATTTTGCGTTTTTGATATATTTCATCGTTAAATGTGTTTAAATCCCACAACCCCTCTAAGTTGCGTTGATTTGATTCTTTTTTTATACGTAGACTATCCATCCATACTAAAATAAGAGCTATGAGAAAAATATCGAACACTAAGCCATGAGCTTCTACCAGAACATTCTCCCAAAATGATTTATTGTATAGGCCTAAAGCACTATTGGGCAAAACGTGTGAGCTCAACTGTGGCCAGAATGCGGTAATTAAAAACACTATCAACGTTGTAAGAACCAATACAAAAAATGCGGCTCTTGTCGGAGTCTGTACAATTTTATCCCAAAAATTCTGTCTCATTGCACCTTTGTCCCTTATTTAATTTTTGGTAGCTATGCTGAATTTCATTAAAATATATAACGATACCTAAGTAATATTACTACTGTGACTACCTATATTGTGTTCGTTAATAACTTTCCTAACTTGTAACTTTCTTCGGTTAGAATAGTAAATGTAAATACGTCATCTCCTACTATTTTTATACCATTAAATAGAAATATATTTTTATGACCATTATGTTCCCATTCCAAATATTGTGGTAACTGGTTTCCATCTGAATCAACGATCT
>NZ_JBLWTZ010000053.1:0-5576 GCF_048269885.1 Tenacibaculum sp.
GCTTGTCTTACCGTTTTTGATATCATCTTCTTTAATGATTGTTGGGGTAATATTTGTTGAAAATTTATTTAATATCGATTCAACAATTTTTTCATTATTGATAGCAATTATTTTTGGAGCAATTTTCTACTCTGCAATTTCAGTATTGTTCGTGATGATGTTGAGACTCAAGTATTCAGAGTTTGATTTCGTTTATAAAACATTTTTTATTCCATTGTATAGATTGATTTTTAAGAGAGTAGTTGTTAGATGACATTTAGTGAAAAAAAGAAAATATTTAGAGTTACACCCGGTAACTTTGGGGATGATTTAAATAAACTTATAGTTGAAAAATATCTTGGACACGATTTTGCTGGTAACGTGTTCTTGAATCTAGATAATGAATATAACGTAGTGTCTAGTGATACGCTTATCGTTGCTATAGGTACTATATTAAACCAACATGTACCAATATTAGGTAAAAAAGTTGTTTTGGGGGCCGGTACGGGTTACGGGACTGCTCCTATTATAGATGATTTATGGGATGTTAAATTTGTACGTGGCCCATTGACTGCAAGAAGGCTAAATCTTGAAGATAATAGATTTATTACAGATCCCGCTATTCTTTTAGCCAAAGAGAAATTTAAGTATTGTGAGCATGCGTCAGAAATTGGTTACATTCCTCACCATGCTGTTGCTAACAAAGAGTGGGAAAGGTTATGTAATGATATGGGATTACTGTATATAGATCCCAGAAACGAATTTAAAGATGTTATGGAAAAAATAATGTCGTGTAAGCTAATACTAGCAGAAGCTATGCATGGAGCCATTGTTGCGGATACAATGCGGATTCCATGGATACCTGTTAGTAGTGCAGATAAGATTAATGAATTTAAATGGCAGGACTGGTGCCATTCAATGCAACTTAGCTATGAACCAATTTCGCTACTTAGTCTTTGGCCTTGTAGTTCACATAGTTACATCAAAATCGCTTCAAACAGTGTGAAGAAAAAACTGTTAGTCAGGCAACTTAAGAAAATTGTTTGCAAAACAAAACCGATTCTGAGTAATGAACAATGGTTTAACTCAAAATTAAATCAAGTTTCAGATTGTTATGATGAATATTTCAACGTTAATTGATTTTATACCAATTTACAAAGTTATTATAATTATATTGTTTGGGATGGGTGAAAGATGATTTACAATATTTTGTTAACTTCGAACGATAGTTTTTCACAACACTGCGGTGTTTGTATTATATCATTGTTAAAAAACAACATTAAATCTAATTTTCATATTGTTGTCGCAGGTGTATCCTTGAGCAATGAATCTAAAAATAATCTATTTAAATGTATTGAAGGTTTTAATAATGTACAGTTGGAAATTATTGATTTCTCTTCAGAGCGTTTACAACCCTTCCCATTGATTAATCAATATAATAAAGATATTTATTTACGATTTTGGGTCGACGAATTTTTCGGTAAACAAGAAAAACGAGTATTATATATCGATTCCGATACTATAGTTGTTGGTGATATTAGTGAATTGTTCGAGCTAACATATGACGATTTTGTTATTGGTGCGGTTGATATTCCTTTTTCCGATAGCCATAATAGATGCCATTTACCTACAGAGTATAACTATTTTAATTCAGGTGTTTTACTTTTTAATTTAGATGCATGGAGAGAAGGGCAGTATAGAGATGTACTTCTTCAGTTTCTAATAGATAATGAAGAGATCGCATTAAATCCAGATCAAGATGCACTAAATGGCGTTTTACACAAGCAAAGGTATTCGTTGGATTATACTTTTAATGTAATTACGCCATTTTTTAGACGAAATAGTTTTGCTAAGTTGGGTGATAAAGAGTTGAAACGAGTTAGAAATAACGCAAAAATTGTACACTTTAATGGACGGGCAAGGCCTTGGTATTATACGTGTAATCACCCATACCAAAAAATGTATTTCAAGTATTTAAAACAATCACCATGGAAAAATTTTAGACCTTCGGATAAAAGCTTTTTTAATCTAATTAAGAAATGGCTTAGACTAATATTACGTAAGGAAAGTTTTATCGTTATGAAAAGCTTGAATGGTGAATAAAAACACTAAAGGGTCGTTGTGTTCTAATTTCCAAAAAAAGTTGATAAAGTATTTCGATCCATTTTTTTTAATGACCGGAATTTTTTGATGATTAATAAAGGATTAGAAATAGATTCTCTGTTGAATATGTATCTAAAATAACCGCTTAAATTACTGTGTGTGTCATTGTGTCCAATGTGGTAAACGGCTCCATGGAATGGTAGTTTTCTTAGCGGAGTGTTGTTGTTTTTTAATATATCTTCAATTTTAGTATGACTTCCAAGCATATTTTCCACGTAAGTTAAATTATTATTAGTATCGATGTCTTTTGGAATTAATTTTTGAGATATAATATGCGATGTACCACAGAACTTTGAAAAATTATCCTGTTTAAATATATAACTTGAATTACTTCTCCATATTAGTCCAGTATGGAAATACCAACCATTGCTATCGGGGTTTTGCTCTACAAATTGTACTAGTTTATTGTTGATAAAATCATCATCATCTACAAACATGTAGTAGTCTGTTTCTCTTGAGTAATTTATACCCGCAGCAATTCTTAGCCCCTTGTCTATTCTAATAGATTTTACAAAATCTGAATGATTAGATGAATTGCGATTGTAATTATGATTTGGTGGAAAATCGACCCAGTGAACATGAACTTTTTCTGGTAAAGGAGGCAAACTTGAACCTCGATTCGCAACTATTATGCATCTCCAGTTATCACTTGTCTGAGAGTTGATAGAGTTTATAGTTGAAGCAAGGTTTTTCTTTGTTGTATCCCAATTAGGGGAGCTTTCGTAGTGTCGTATGGGGATTATGAAAGTTAACGCTACCATAATTCATTTTCCTGCTATATTATCTGCAACTATGCTGATTAAGACCTTTTATCCATAAACTAATTAACTACATAAAGTTATCTAGCTTTTAAGTGTTAATCATCGGAGGTTAAACCTTGCTCTTGTTTCATTTGGAAGTCCTGATTAGCTTTAAGATAGTCTTCGGGAATTCCGATATCAATAAAATAACTATCAACTAATGTAGCGAATGCCGAAAAACTCTTTAACGGCAGTTTTTCTTCTAGAAAGTCTTTTTCGAATGAAAACGATGATAATTCAGGAAGTAAACCTATAGTTTTTTTCGATAGTAGATAAACTCCTGCATTGATTTGGCCTGGTAGTCCGTTTTTCTTTTCCTCGAATGATTTTATTTTGTTGTCTAAGTTAAATGATACTCGTCCATAACGTCCGGTGTCATCCACATTTTTTAAAGCAATAACCAAGTCCGCACCATTGTCATCAAACATGTCGAGCATTCTTTTTAGGGGGTAAGATAAATAAGAATCTCCGTTGAGAACAAGAAAATAGTCACTATCATCTAACATGCTTACTGAAATTGCGTGTTTAATTGCTCCTCCTGTTCCTAAAGGGGTTTCTTCTATTGAGTATCTAATATTCAGTCCTTTATAATTGTTGCCAAAATGTTCCATTATTAATTCTTTTTTATATGACACTGCCAGAGTTACTTTAGTAACTCCTTGTCTAACAAGATAATTCAGTACATATTCTAAAAATGGTCGTCCAGCAACTTCAATCATTGGTTTTGGTATTTCGTTATTTGTAATTGAGCTTAACCTTGAGCCTAACCCACCGCATAGTATTATTGCCGTTAACTTTTTTTTATCCACCAAAGTATTCCTTCTCAACATATGCACAAATAATGTGGCCAATTAAAATATGTGACTCTTGAATTCTAGGTGTATGCTCAGAAGGAACTTGTATACAAATATCGCAATATCGATTTATTTCTCCTCCACTACCAGCTAAACCTATAGTCACTAGGCCACGAGCTTTCGCTTCGGACATTGCTAGCAAAATATTTTTAGAGTTACCGGATGTACTGATACCAATAAAAATATCATTTGCTTGCCCATTAGCCTGGATTTGTCTGGCAAACAGTTTTTCAAACCCATAATCATTTCCAATCGCAGTAAGAATTGATGTATCGGTCGTCAATGCTAATGCCGGTAAACCTTGACGGTCAAACTCAAAGCGGCTGACAAATTCCGCAGCTATATGCTGCGAGTCTGCGGCACTACCACCATTCCCTGCGAGAATGACTTTATTACCACGTTTGTATGCTTCTAAACATAGCTCACATGCTTTTAAAATATTTGACAAAACGACTGTATTATCTAGAAGGGTTTTTTTTACCTCAATAGAGCTTTCAATGTGTTTTTTTAGGTATTCTAAACTCTCCATGATTGGGTTCCTTGTTGTGTAAAGCGAAAAGGTTGTACTTTTCCTTCTAATTCCTCTAAAAGACGTTCCACTTTTAGACGATATATGGGGTCAACAAATAGCATCATGAATCCCCCTCCACCAGCCCCACTGATTTTTAAAGACTTGGCTCCTGCACTGAGCACTTTGTCAGCTATAGTCTCAATATGTTCTGTTGATATTGAGTTAGAAGTAGATTTTTTAGCCAGCCAAGCTTTTCTGAATAGTTCGGACATTCCATCAATATTGGAGCGTAATAAGCACTCTTTCATTGCATAAGATAACTGCTTTACTTCATGCATTGCATCTAGAGCTTTTGTGTTATCTGAAGTCGTACTTCTTACCTGATCGTCAATAATTTTTGCTGATGACCTAGATACCCCAGTAAAAAATAAGATTAGTTGACTTTCTAACTCGTTTATAATGTTTTGTCTAATACGGAGCGGATTAACGATAACTCTGTCTTGTTCATAAAACTCCATGAAGTTAAAACCGCCGAAAGTAGTCGCGTACTGATCTTGCTTCCCACCGGCTAACTTACAATCAATTCTTTCTATTTCATATGCCATCCGAGCTATGTCATATTCGCTTAAAGGTAATTGTAATAATTCTTGATAGGCACTAAGTATTGTAACTACCATTGTTGATGACGATCCTAAACCACTACCTGGCGGTGCATCTGAATAGGTATAAACCCTTACCGCCAATGGTTCGTTATTGTTATATTCACGAACAATACGGTTATAGACCGCTTTATGTAAGATTAGCTCACCTTCAAGTGCTAAGTGAGAAGTCAACGGAGAGTAATACTCTTTTTCTATATCTTGCGCGAGAAAGTTTATGCCTTGCGGCGCTTCAACGAGTTCAATCGTACAGTATGCATACATATTAATGGTTGCGTTCAAAACGCAACCTCCAAAAGTGTCGCAATAAGGAGATAAGTCTGTTCCTCCGCCAGCGAGTCCGAGTCGTAGGGGAGAGCGAGAGCGAACTATCATAATTTAAGGAATCCTTAATTGTTGATTATTAGTCAATAAGTATCGATGTGAACTTGTTAATATTAAGCTTATGCTGTAATAATATTCATTACATGACAGTAGAAAGAAATTCTAAAAAACGCTACTGTTTAGTTAATATTTTATTACTCGTAATAGGATGATATGCAAAGTAAAAAAATACATATCTGTCATCTAGTCTATAGTTTTGATGTCGGTGGGCTAGAGAGAATTATTG
>NZ_JBLWTZ010000054.1:0-5451 GCF_048269885.1 Tenacibaculum sp.
TACAGTTGATAGCGGCCTACTTCGCTATTAAACCCAAACAATCCTATCTCTTTTACGCCATCATTATTTCTATCTGTCAATAATTCAACGGAAGGAGCACTCAAATCATGTGAAAACTCAAAATGGTTAAACTCAGTTAACTCTGTACCATCAATAAGATAAAATTGAATAATTGCATCTTTAAACTGGAATTTAATCCAATCTGAAACCCCATCGCCATTTACATCGCTGAACATTAGCATTTTAGCTGATAAAACAGGTGTATCCATAGAATCTAAAGGATTAGTTCCTAACCTAATTTCATCCCCATCATTAACACCATCACCATCAGTGTCAGGATTATTAACATCTGTACTGAATAATATTTCATCAATATTCGACAAACCATCACCATCAGCATCTGCGGCAGCATCATTAGGGTTAAGAGGATCTAATCCATATTTAAACTCGTCATAGTCATTGATTCCATCTTGATCAGAATCCGAATTATAAATATCAGTTCCCAAATCATTTTCTTGGATGTCTTTTAAACCATCTCCATCAGAATCATCTAGATTTTGCCATTCCTCGTAATGGCTTAAGTCAAAAGGCATTAGTATATTGATTCTTGGTGCAATTAGGTTCTTGAACTCATCATCAGTCAGCTCACCATCTCCATTTTCGTCATAAGCAACCCAAGAGTGTTCAAATACCAGAGAACGATTATTACTGTCTGATGAGATAAATTCCCATGTTCTTTCTCTCATATAATTTTCACTCTCAAATCGCAAAGTCACTCTATTGCCATCAATACTGTAAGTCCAGTCTTGACCAAACGTCAAAGAAAGCTCTCCAGTGCTGTAGTTTAATAATCCACCAACTCCTCTTCGTAACGAGCCATTATTCTTAAAATGGTAGCCATATACATTTTCTAACAATAGAGTTTCTTTATTCCATTGACTCTCTAAGTGGGCATTAATACCTGCAAATTGGATAATTGGTAGGTCAGTTACTAAGTTATCAATAGATTTTACATAGGTCTGATCAAATTTAGCTACTGGAGCAATATAAACGTTAACCAACTCGCCTGATTCAAAAACCTTATGGAACGCAATCATTTGTTTACCTAGCTGCTTGTATGGCAAAACTTCAATACGTTTATTGTTTTCAGTTAATACCACTTTTTGCTCATCAAATGACCATTGATACTGATTATCAAAATAACCTCCTTGTACTACGCCATTATCTCCCAATGCTAATGTATCGGCATATATACCTGCTAACTGTTGTGAGCTATAACTATTTTCAAGTTGATTTGGGGCAAAAAGTAGCCACTCACCGGTTATTTCAGACTTTGAAAAGCTGGCGAAAATATTCGCAAGGTCTATCTGCCAGTTGTAGATGCTTTCGTTCATATGTGAGTAGCTTGGTAGCTCACCTGTATAGCCCCATTCTTCAGGTATTATTAAGTTCATTTTATAGGTAAAAGACACTATTACAGAAGTCACATCATCAGTTTGCGAATATGGTGATAAAACTAATTTTGAGACTTCACGTAACTCATCAAACCTAAAATCTTCTGGAATGACCCCATTTTCAACTTGAGAAACAAGCCAATCAGCTATTTCATTTCCATATAAACTTCTTATATTATCGAAAGGATAACTATGATCACTGTAGAATGTTTGGGCCTCAACATTATCTACAACAATGTTACCTTCAACAACACCCCAATAAATTGAAGACGACAGATAATTATTAACCCAATTACTGCCCATCTTACCTGTAAAGTTGTTATTTAAGTGTAATGCAAAACCAGTTTTTTCTAGCCATCCCTCTTTTGAAGGCAGTGTAATAGCGATATCTTTTCCTATTAGCTCATTTTCATCAAAGCGAAAAGTTGTTGAGGCAGGTATGGAGTCGTAATTTAATGGATCACTACCTTGGTTAATTTCAAAGTAATCACTAAAGCCATCACCATCACTGTCGAGTAAAGTTGGGTTTGTTCCAAGAGAAACTTCTTCAAGATCTGGAATGCCATCATGATCAGAGTCACTATTAAACAAATTAGTTCCAAGGTCTTCTTCTATATAGTCATTAAGTCCATCATTATCGCTATCAGGTAGTTTATTCCATGGAGTTTCCCAAGTACTAAGGTCTATTTTCTCTATTTTATTCAATCGAGGAGCTATAAATATGCCACGCTCATCATCACTAATAACACCATCACCATTTGAATCATAATCAAAACGAGAACGCTCATAAACTAAAGCAATACCGCTAGCATCAACAGAAACTACATCCCATACTCGCTCCCTCTCCTGCGACTCTGTAACATAGCTCATTTGAATTCGATTGCCTGTTATGGAGTAATTCCAAATATTTCCCATATAAATAAATTGGTTATCATCATAGCCATTACCACCAATGCCACGTCTAAGGGTACCATCTGCCCTAAATTGATAGCCAAATATTTCATTAAAGTTAAGCTGTCCGTTTGTCCAAGCCGAGGGGTAATTAGCGTTGATGCCTGCAAATTGCATCTCAGGCAATGTAGTTACAATATTATTAGTAAAGGCTGTGTATGAATTATCATACTTTGCTAGGGGAGCGATATAAACATAACTAAGATTATTTTCAGAATAGACTTCATAATAAGCTAAATGATTTTTTCTTACTTGTCTAAAAGGTGTAATAACGATTTGTTCATTATCGCCAGTAAGCTTAATAGCTCCATCTTCAAACATCCACTTTAACTGCAGTGATGTATTCTCAGTTTTAACATCGCCACTATTTTGCAAACCAAGATTATCTGCATAAACACCAGGTTCAGTACCAATCCCTCGAGCAGCTCCATACGTAACATCATATTTCAAAAAGGCTAACCACTTGCCTTGAACATCAAGGGTAGACATTCCCGTTAGCGTGCTACTAATTCCATCTTCCCAGCGTGAAATAACGGCACTTGTGTACTCTTCAGATTTAATTTCGCCTTCGTAATTCCATGTTTCTGGAAGGTTAAGGGTACGAACAGATTTAATAATGTAGATTACTTTATCGTTTTCATGCTTAGTAATACGACGTTCATTTACTTTATCAATTACCTGTAAATGCACAGAGTTATCTAATCGGCCTGCATCAACTTCATTACGCAACCACTGCGCAACTTCGGAACCATAACTATTTTCAATATTTTCAAACGGGTAATAGTAATAGGTGCTTGAGACAGTCGCATCATCATCACTTCGCAGCACAATTTGTCCGTTTTCAACCGTCCAATTAAGTAAACGGCTACCAAAACTTCCTGATATATTTTCACCTAAATGCGCCGTGCCATCACGATGAAAATTTAAGCCAGTTCCAGAGTCATGCAACCTACCAGGTTGTACTTCATTAGTCAGTACAGCTTTAACCTCAAATAAATTACTTGCTTCAAAAAACGACGTTTTAGAACCAGGCACTGAATCAATATCTAAAGGATCACTTCCTACTTGTAACTCAAACCAATCACTGTATCCATCGCCATCACTATCTTCACTTAATGGATCCGTTCCTAATCTGACTTCTTCACTATCACTTAAACCATCAAAGTCGCTGTCGTTATAATAAGGGTCTGTTCCTAATTCTTCTTCATGAATATCTTTTAAACCATCGTTATCTGAATCGGCAAGATATTCCCATGGCTGATAAGAACTCAGGTCAACTTTCATCATAGTGTTAAGCCTGGGAAGAATGTAAGTATCAATCTCATTATCACTAAAGACACCATCATTATTTAAGTCATTATATAAAAATGAGTATTCCAAGACGACAGCAGTACCTTTAGCATCTACAGACAGTGTATCCCAATACCGAACTCGCTTAAATGAGCTGTCGTACTCTCTTTGTGTGGTAACTAGTCGCCCGTTAGTTTTGTAAGTCCAACGATTATCGTAAGTTATTTCTGAATGTTCGTCGTAGGTATAAAACGAAGCACCACGCCACATTGCATTATTATCTAGAAAGCGATAGCCATATAGATAGTCAACATTGACCTTATCTCCTTTATCCTCCTGATAATAAAGATTTATTCCAGGATTCCATACATTAGGTAAAGGTAAGCTAAGGTTTTCTGTAAATTTACCGTAACTATTATCATACTTCGCAATAGTAGCAACATAGACTCGAGTTAATTCATTGTTTTCATACTGCTCTACACGACTTAAATGAGCTTTATTAATAGAAATAAAAGGTGTAATTTCGTAACGAGAGTTCCCGCTTGCTAACTTTATTACACCTTCACTTGATGACCACTGGTAGCTGTTGCCTGAAAGAGTATCAACCACAGTCCCATCTTCGTTCAATGTTAATGTATCGGCAAAAACACCAGGAATGTAGTTATCTGAAAGTGGGCTATATATAGTTCTAGGAATACTAAGTAACCATCTCCCAGCAATATCAGACTGAACCTGATCCGAAAGGTTACTATTATTAATATTATATAATTTATTTAGTGATTCAAAACTCTCAGAACGACTAATTTCGTTTTGATTCCAACCCCACTCTTGCGGAACAATTAATTTATAATAATCAGTCCCAGTAAGTGATACCTGATCGTAATCATGATAGTTTTGACCTCGAGAGACTGCTACATCAAAGTAGCTAAATTCAGAATAACTTATTCTGTAGTCTAGTGCATTATTCTCAAATTTATTATTTAAGAAGTCAGCCAAATCTTGGCCGTACCTCTGTGCGATTCTATCATACGGAGCGTTATCAAATTTTTCTGTCGTTTTACCACTGGAAATAATTTCAATATCACCAGCAACAATTTGCCATTCAATTTTCTCTTCACTAAAAGCCCCACTAAAATCAAAGCCAGCAAAACCACTGCCATCAATGTTAAAATAAAGGCCGACTCCAGAGGGAGGCAATACATTATCATTACCATCTTCAATCAATGCATACTGCCCTTGAGTTAACTCTGATGCCGTATACCCAGTTGCAGATGCTTCGAATACATCCTGAGTACTCTTCATCGAAATGGTGCTCTTATTGGAATACCACCTTGAAGAAAGAACCTTTTGATTATCGTCGTATCGCGAATCTTGGAATTTCAACTCTTGTATACCCTGAGAAGTAAAATCATCAGCGATAGCCGAAGTTAAAGTTATAGGGTTTGCCAATAACAACCCCATTGCTAAAACAGCAACCTTCATACCTAAATCCTTTTATTAGAGGAAATAAAAATTAAATTAACAAAAACAGTACAAATTTTAACACAAAAAACAATAAAAGCCTGAAAAATTCAGCTTAAATTCACTAAACATAAAACCATTAATTGAGATTAACTAAAAAACAGTTGTGCCACGCACAAAAAACCACAGTTTTAAAACTGTAGTTTTTTAACTACTCAATATGTTGGTCAATTAATTCACTGTAGAGTTATGTTCAAAGTATTTCCTGAAAATATATTAATAACCCTACTTAGAC
>NZ_JBLWTZ010000055.1:0-5279 GCF_048269885.1 Tenacibaculum sp.
TGTATTAAACGGTCAGAAATATCTTTGTCTGCCTCAGAAGGTTTTAATTCACCACTTGGATGGTTATGGCATAATATTATTTTAACAGCTCTTTTTTGCAACGCAAAACTAAATACCTCCATAGGCTCTACTAACGTTGCATTGACAGTTCCTAGACTTATGAGCTCAATAAAAAGAATACGGTTGTTATTAGCTAAACCAATAACCCAAAAATGTTCACGGTTTTGGTCGATTTTATTATCTCTTAATAAAATGCGTTGCATAATTCCGTAAATATCATCGGAATTTAGAATCTTTATCTTCTCTTGTTCTGTCAATTTTATGTCCATAAAAACAAATGTAAGATTTTATTGTTTACAAATCATACACTTCTAAAAACTGTCTAACCTTACTAGGGTATAGCTTTTTTTACTGTAAATTGCGTTCTCTAGTTATATTTTTAAATTATATAATCACCTAATTTTATTACTGTTAGTAAATTAATATTTCGCTTCTACGTGTATGTGTCATGAGTATCTTCATAAACCTCATTAATAGCATCTTGCGAGTTGCGTGTTTTGTTGTTAACGAGTTGGTTGTTTCTGTTTGAAAAATGTTATTCATATTTTTGTGTAAATTTCGCTTTCTTACGTCTTATCTTCTTTTTAAAGATTTTTTTATTAAATAAATGTTTATATTTTAATTTTTAAGTACCTGTGTAGATGCTAAAAAAGTTTTTCGTTTTCTGATGTTTATAATTGCACTTTTATGTATTGAGTTTTTCTACAGCCTTGTTATAAGCATTTGTAAATTCACTACGGTATTTTAAAAAAATCTGTGACTTGCTCAGCAAGTATTAGAGTTGTCTATTGTACTTTTCATAGTGGTTCTATCTAAAAAAAGGATAGTTGATGTGGTTGTTTTGTTTACTTATTATATTTAATTCACAGTATTATTAAAAATAAAAAGAACATCCAAAATGTATGGATGCCCAATTCTATTCATGTACAGCAATCTACGCCCCCCGTAATCGTCTGTACACCTTGGTTAGTGGTTGTTAACGTAAAGTTACTGAAACTTATTATTTGTAGACTTATAATATTGTAAAAAACACCAACCCTAACACCAAGTAATCAACCACTTAACAAGTAGTTCTCAATTTTATTTTGACTATTTTGGAATGATAAAAGGTTAATCTTTTGTCTCTTTTTACACTAAATCATATACTTCTAAAAATCGTCTTACCTTACTAGGGCATAACTTTTTTATGTTTAGCAATCTCAATAGATAAATTGCGAGTATCTAATATCATCTCATTAATTATTACTCACACTACTCTTTCAAGTAAGTGATAGTGCTTCTCGAAAAGTTTCTTTTTATTGTAAATTAAATTCATTAATGATGCTTTAAATACTATGTCTAATTATGCCAGCCCTGTTAGTAAATTAATCTCTTATAAAAAACATAAAAAATGTTAAAATATTTTCCATATATTTATACTGAGATTTTAAAGAATTTCACTTTCTTTAATTATCTATTAAATAAAAAAAGATGAAATAACAGTATCATAATACATTAACAAAATCTAGTCTCCCAACATGAAACACTTTTATTATCAGAATTTTAACACCATAATATTCACGTTAGATTTTATCATTCTTATCCGTAAAATTCAGCTATCTATATTTAGAAAAGAGAAAGTAACTAGGCTCTCAACAAAGAAAAAAACATGTTTAAAGAATCTTTTCAGTTCTTTAAACACAGCTTGTAAGATTCATTCTAAGATATATCCATACAAATTTCACATAATTCCAAACCATAATTAACTAATTACAAAAACACTCTAATACATTTTTAGATAGTTTTTATATTTAATTTATACATAATTTACACCATCAATATGGTAAATATGTAATTACAGTTCTGTATTTGTATTATCCCTATTTTTAAATAAAAATTAGCTTTACATGAAAAATAAGTCCTCTCACTATCATATACATAAAAGCATATTATATGTAATTTTATTAACATTTACTATAACTAGTAATAGTCAAATATCTGTAAAAGAAAACCTAAAAAAAGGCAATCTTAATAAGGTTTTGTCTTACAAACCTCTACAAGACACAAAGCTATCCCTTTCCAACAATCCTCTTAGTTCCATAACCAGTTCTTTTTTAATAGAAAGAAAAACTAAAATCAATAAAAGTAGAACGAGGCAAAAATTCTCCTCTTCTTCTTTTAACATGATGATGGCTGCTCCTACTTTAGATCTGAATTCCATAACACCAGGAAACAACTATGATTTTCAACTACAACCAACAACTTCTAATGTATTCCCTGTAACAGTAAGCCCAAATGTCACAACAGATGCAGGGGTTTTAAGTGCAACCCTAAATTTTTCCGGTATTGTTGACTTTCCCTCTGGTGAATTGTTAGCTATTAATAATGGAGGTGGTTTTGACTTATTATGGTTACAAGTACCTGTTTCCGGCCCATTTACTTATACCATAGGGGCTTCTACAATACAAATAACCCAATTAACAAACACTTCTTTTAATATAACGGAAACCTCAGGTAATCCAATTGCGAACTCTGAATTCGAAACATTTTTATCAACTTTGTTTTATGGAGACTTACAAAACCCTTATACAGATGGAGTACGAACAATGGATGTTACTATTTTTGATACTAATGGAGACTTTACAACTGCACAAACTATAATAAGAGTTTATACAACACCACCAACTGTTGTTGATGAAATCAATAGTATATCAGCAAACTCTACAGGGACAGTCACAGGCAATGTTTTGGCAAATGATTCTGGTTCAACAGCAATATCTGTTACCGAAGTAGACGTGCACCCATCTATGGTTAATAATACATATACCACATTATATGGTACAATTACAATACAAGCAAATGGTACTTATACTTATGATGTTGATGAAACAAATGCTTCTGTTACAGGTTTAAAAAGCGGAGAGAGTTTAGATGATATTATTTCTTATACTGTAGCAGATGCCATTGGAATAAAAGATTATGGTATATTAACCATAACAATTAACGGAGTAGATGAAGCTCCTGACGCAATAGATAACACAGATTCTTTAACTGCTTTTATCGATGCAAGTGCCACAGGTAATGTAATAACCGATTCTGGAACGGGGGGCTCTGATACCGTAGATCGAGGCTTATCTACTTTAGTTTGGGAAAGCAATTTTACAAATGGAGAAACAGTAAATGGAAAAACAAAAACTATTGGTGGCGTGGGGCTTTCTTTTACTACTTTAGACCCTGGAGGATTTGGTACATCTTTTAACCAAACAGTAGATTATACTACCAACGGAGGTCATACAGGTTATTTAATATACAATATAGACGGAACAACTAACCCCACTGATGACACTGTTTTAGTTATAGATTTTGATCAACCCGTTTTTAATTTAGGTTTCTTACTAACAGATATTGATTTTTCACAAGGAAGTTCTTGGCAAGATCAAATAAAAATTGAAGGTAATTTAGATGGTATAAATTCAACTTATAAGTTTGTTACAACAGGTGGAGTAATTAACTCAGGAAGTAATACTTTTTATGGAATAGGCAGTGCAATACCTAGTGACGCTACAGGAAATATCAATGTGTTTTTTGAACAGCCAATTAATCAGTTAAGATTAAGTTATAATTATGGGCCTAATGTTACAGATCCTGACCCTCTTGGACAAATTGCTGGTGTTTCAGATGTTTACTGGCAAGGTTCTGGCTCTGTTACCACCATAAGACTTGGTACTACATTAGGCAACCTAAATACCGGAAATTTAAATACTTCATACCCTGGAACTTACGGGTCAATAATAATGAATCCTGATGGAAGTTATGAATATATTGTTGATACTTCAAACCCAGCAGTAGCAGGCTTACTCGTAGGTCAAACATTAACAGATACATTTTTTTATGAAATTTCTGACGGAGTGTCTTCTGATACAGCTAATTTAGTAATTACTATTAATGGATCAGGGACAGACCCTGATGGTGATGGAATAGCCGATAGGCTAGATTTAGATGATGATAATGATGGAATATTAGACACAGAAGAATCATTAGCTTGTGCAGGAACCCCATTAGATTTAACAGGAATTGGAACTACCTTAACCTCTGGCAGCTATTTTGATCAAGATACAGAAAAAATAATAGATGTAACAATTACTACAACAGGTACAGTAAACGAAGGTAATGCTAATGGAGATATCTTAATCACTCAAGGAGGAACAGCAACTTTTACTTTTTCATCCCCAGTAACAGTTTCCTTAAAACATGAAATTGGTATAACTGGAAATTTTGATACGGGGGATACTTGGGAGTTAACTTCAACAGGAGAATTTACTGTAGCCGACCCAAATAATGATTTAATGATTAATTCTAACTCTGGTGGCATTTTGAACTTTGATGCCTTAGGTACTATTTCAGCATCTGAAGCTTGGGAAATTAAAACAACCACAACATCATTAAAACTTGATCTAAAATCTGGAAACACGACGTCTCCTATTAACTTAGCCTTAATTTGTGGAGGCTTTTTAGATTCCGATAATGATGGAGTTCCGAATCATTTAGACTTAGATAGTGATAATGATGGGTGCCTTGATGCAATAGAAGCAAGCGAAAATGTTACTTCTGGTCAGTTAGACGGAAATGGAAGAATAGATATAGCAGCTCAAGGAAGCATAGATAGCAATGGGGTTCCTAACCTTGTAAATGCTTCTGGAGCAGCAGATATTGGAAGTGATCAAGGACAAGAAACCACAGGTAATGAGATTGTTGCTACTCAAATACAAATGGACACACAACCAAGTGATAGCACTATATGTTTAGGAAGTAATGTTATTTTTACAGCCGCAGCAAGCTCCTTAAGTACAACTACTTATATAGTAACCGCTCCAGGAACAAATCCTGATTACAGTGGTAGCACAAGTACTACAACAGGGTTAGTATATCAATGGCAAGAACAAATTGCAGGTGCTGGAGCTTGGAATAATATTTCTAATGGAGGAATATATAGCAATGCAACTACGCCTGCATTAACCTTAACAAATCCACCAATAACAGCTTCCACTAATAAATACAGGTTAATAGTAACAAGTACACTTAATACCTGTCAGTCTTTAACTTCTGACGAAGTATCTCTTACAATTATCCCTACTTCGGTAGGCGGAAGCATTGCGGGAAGTACCAATGTATGTACAGGAACCAACTCAACCACACTGACATTAAGTGGAGAGACAGGAAATATCATCCGTTGGGAAAGT
>NZ_JBLWTZ010000056.1:0-5200 GCF_048269885.1 Tenacibaculum sp.
CACTTTAATTGTGAATAAAGAGTAGAAAGCGCGGCTTAAGTAAGCCGCGCTTTTTTGTTTGTTTAGTGCGAGATTTTGATTAGTAACTTGTTTTTGGACAAAAGCGTGTTAGATTAAATACTCTAAAGACGAATTTTAGCTGTGAGTCTAAGTTAGTTACCAGGGCCTTCAGCGGCTTTAATTTTCTCCGCCCCTGTTATTCATTCTGTTTAGGTGTCAACATAACGCATTTGAGCTTAGGTTTATCTGTTGGTGAAACTTTTTGATTTTGAAAACTCCCCGGCATCCCGAACGGCCTTTTAACTGGATTTATTCAGGTTTGATAAAAAACTACTTTAAGTTCCAAGTTTGACCCAACTGTAACGCCGAATGACGACCTGATTCAACCAATAAAGAAATTCCAAAGCCTTCAAACTAAAAACTTGAAAGAGGAGTAAGTTAACCTAATAATATACCAATAAAATGGAAATTTTTTAGACCCTCTACATGAAAGTAATAACAAAACTAAAACTGAATAACTTTAAGCGCTTTTCTGAATTTGAAGTTAACTTCTCAGAAAATATTAACCTACTAATTGGTGACAACGAAGCTGGCAAGAGCAGCATACTTACCGCTATTGAACTTGTGCTAAGCGGCAGTAAGTCAAAAATCGAGTCGATTGGGCTAGAAAACATATTCAACAAGCAAGTTATTAATGAATTTCTAGCTTCTGATAAAAAAATCGAAGACCTACCAGTTTTATATGCAGAGCTTTACTTAAACGAACAAAATAACCCCAGCCTCAATGGCAAAGTAAATACATGCAGAGTTGTATCCGATGGTTTAAGCCTAGTATGCGAACCTAACGAAGAATTAACACATGAAATTTCAGAAGTATTAGCTCAAGACTCTGACAATTTTCCATTTGAATATTACGCAGTACGATTCACAACATTTGCTGGAGAAGGCTACACCGGTTATAGAAAGTTTATTAAGCACTTATCACTCGATAACACTCAAATAAACAATGAATATGCGACTAGAGAGTACATAAAAACCGTATACGAAAGCTACGTCGAACAGGCTGAGCGTATTAAGTTAAAAAATGAATACCGACAACAAAAGTCAGCATTTAAAAATGAAAACCTTAAAGCTATAAACGACACATTAAGTGAATATCAATTTTCAATTCGAAGTGGCAGCAAATCTAACTTAGAAACCGACATAAACATTGTCGAAGACGATGTGCCAATCGAAAATAAAGGCAAAGGCAAGCAATGTTTTATCAAAACAGAGTTCGCTTTAAAGCCATATAACGAAGATCAAAAATTAGATGTTTTGCTACTTGAAGAACCTGAAAACCACTTAAGTCACTCCAATATGAAACGACTCATTAACCGCATTTCAGAGTCGCAGGCCAAACAAATATTTATAGCTACCCATAGCAGCTTGATTAGCACAAGACTGGATCTTAGAAACTCAATATTGCTCAACAGCAATAGTATTATGCCTTTAACCATGACGGATTTACCTGAAGATACTGCTAAATTCTTTATGAAAGCGCCTGATAACAATATTTTAGAACTTATTTTGTCTTCGAAAGTTATTTTAGTAGAAGGTGATGCCGAATATATTTTGCTTGATTCGATGTATACTAAGGCAACAGCCTCGACTTTAGAAGCTGATGATATTCACGTTATTTCAGTCGGTGGAACAAGCTTCAAGAGATATTTAGACATAGCTAAATTACTCAACATCAGAACAGCCGTAATCAGAGACAACGACGGCGATTTCCAATCAAACTGTGTAGATAACTACGTCGATTACAACGAACCTAACATTTCAGTTTTTTCTGATAACAACAATAATAATAAAACATTTGAAATATGCTTATATAACGATAATCAAGCTACCTGCGACGCTTTATGGCTCGCTGACAGGATTACTTTAACTGTTCAAGAGTTTATGCTTAAAAATAAAGCAGACTGTGCGTTTGAGCTTTTAGACAAGAAAGCTGATGAACTTGTTCCACCTAACTATATTGAGCAGGCTTTTCAATGGATAAACGAGTAATATTCGCCGTAGCAGGCTCTGGTAAAACTGAGAAAATCATTAGAGAGCTGTCGCCAGATTCAAGAACCCTGCTAATAACGTATACAGAAAACAACCTTTTGAACTTGAAAAAACGGGTTTTACAAAAATTTGGAGAAATACCAAATTCAATAAAGATTTACTCATATTTCCAATTCCTTTACTCTTTTTGCGTTCGTCCATTGCTTGGTCACGAGATAAAACTCAAAGGAATTAATTGGAAGGTTCCCCCGCAGTCCACTATGAAACTTAAAAGAGACAATCTAAAGTTTTACTGTGACCCACATAATCGTTTGTATTCCAACAGAATAGCCAAACTGATAGAACAAGCTGACATAGTCGATGAGGTAAAGCAGCGAATTGAAAAGTATTTTAACACCATTTGTATTGATGAGATTCAGGACTTTGGCGGACATGACTTTAACTTACTAAAGTTATTGGCATCAGCGGATGTTAATCAACTGCTAGTTGGAGATTATTACCAGCACACCTTTGATACAAGTAGAGACGGAGTGGTTAATAAAAATCTTCATAACGATTACGAAAAGTACAAACAACAGTTTGCTCAAAGCGGTTTCACTGTAGATGAAGAATCACTTTCCAATAGTTTCCGATGTAGCCCCACCGTATGTGAATTCGTTACCAGTTCTCTACTAATTAATATTGGCTCTCACAGAGACGACGACACAACTGTAGAATTTATCGAGTGTGAAGAGCGCATTACACAGCTTTTCACCTGCTCTCAGACAATCAAATTGTTTTACCAAGCAAGTAATAAGTATCATGGTTTTACAGAAAACTGGGGGGCTACTAAGGGTGAGGATAAATATGGCGATGTTTGTGTCGTATTGAATCAAACTTCGTTAAAACTATTTCAAAGTGGCAAACTACATGAGCTAAACCCTCAGACAAAAAACAAGTTATATGTTGCTTGTACAAGAGCCAAAAACAACCTTTATTTAGTTCCTGAGCCTCTAGTAAAAGGTTATAAACTATCCTAACAATCTATGTTTCTTAAAGTCTGTTTAAGTAATATCCCAAAGCTGAGTTTAGTTCGGCTTTCCTGTATAATTTGCGCCGCAAATTCGCCTGAATAAAATCAGTTCACCCCTAAGCAAAAAGCAGCACTAGGTACACCTAAAAAAGTGATTGATGAAATGGCATCAACTGCCACTAAGCAGGGTGAAATGATAGAAGTTGAAACCACGGAAAGTGCTGCGCGTGATGGATTCATAAGTATGGGCTGTCCAAAACTATTGAATCCAACAATTTTAGCCGCTTAGTCACAACTTCCTACTTATTCCAAATCCTTAGCTCCAACTTCCTGTGCCCTTGCAAACAACGCTAGGTACTTCCCTTTTTGTACTTCTCCCTTTTCATTAAACTCTTTAATCAATAAGTACGGGTTATAGATCAAAACATACTGGTAATCGCCTAGTGGCCCAGCTTCAACATTTATAAAACCAAGCTCCGCTAGCTTCGCCATCCTGCCATTCCAAGTTGTTACAGCTCGCTGGCTAGCAAAGCCCGACTCAGAAGCTAATTGGAGTGGATTTTTAATTTCAATGAAAGATTCATCGAATACACGACACCACAATGTTAAATATGTTTGAAATACAGGCTTCCCCTTATCAGCTAAGTCATCCATTATTTGAGCTAGCAATGGGAATGTTCTAGGCAGTGTGGTGTAACCATCATTCTTTGTTCTATCCCACAGCCTAGACTCATCAACTTTACCCCATACCTGCTCTCGTAAAGCTAACTTTTGTTTCTTAACCTTGGTAGCTCTAGTTGTTTTTTGCTTTTCGTTCATAACATACCCCACAAATTAAATTGGTGTTGCTGGCTTGTTTTCAGATTTAGGTTTGGAAGCTAAACCATTGCTTGCTACATTTATTGTTAAGTTTTGGACGCCTAACTTATAGCGGCACAACCAAGCCAGCAGTTATAAAAGTTTGTCTAGGTGGAATAGTTTTGGACACTTCCCGCAATTTCTGCTTTTTTGTTTGTAGCTTTGGACACCACATTTAACAGGCTTTTGCTCTGGCAACCTTTTATGACTACAGTATCCTGCAAAAAAACCTAAATATCAAAGACTTAATAATATTCAGGGGTGTTTTGAGATTTTCTAAAAGCTCATAAATAACATTTTAAGTGTAATATATATTACACCTCAACACTCTTATTGTAACCGTCATTACCTTTTGTTTTTTAGTTCTTATTTAAGTTTAATTGAATCAAATGCTTAAATAGGTTTTACGTGCTCATTGTGCTCCATGTGCTCGCTGGTGCTTAGCGTGCTCCAAGTGCTCTTGGTGCTCATGGGGTTGTTAGGGGGAGAAGCCCCTTACTAGGTGTGAATTTTTTTACATTAAGTCTTGAGCTTTTAGGCTCATACTATCGCTTTTCACCAACAATAAAATAATCTCATACTTTAATTTCAAGCATTGCTACTGCTTCTACAATCTTCTGAACGTATATCTTCCTTGCTTAGCGTTGGCTCACCTGCTGGGTGGTTGTGGACTAATTTGATTGACGGTGCACTAATTTGGTTCAGTTGATGATCCATTGTTTGATTTTCATACTGAACAAAAAATAAAAACCGAGTGTTACCTGTCACTCGAAAAGTTTTATAGAGCCTTAAAAACAAGTGACCTTAAAACTTAATCCTAAATCAGTTAGGTGCAGAAGCAATGTGCAAGTTTTGCACTTTGCTAACTTGTTAAGGGGCAAAAACAAGTTACAGTTACTTACTTTTTAACATATGAAAAACTATCAGATTCGATTGAGTCACTCAACCAAACCTGACAGCATTGCATTAACTAACTCAGCTTAAAGCGTCATTACGATTCGGCCTGTGATATCGCCTTTTAGCATGTCGTCAAAAATATCGTTGATATCTTCGAGGCGTTTTTCTTCAATAATGGCTTTAACCTTACCTTTGGCTGCAAAGTCTAAGCATTCTTGTAAGTCTTTACGCGTACCAACGATAGAGCCTACCACAGACACACCATTTAACACGGTATCGAAAATTGGCAATGGCATATCTTCAGGTGGTAAACCTACAAGCACGCATTTACCGCCACGGCGCACGCTTTTATAAGCTTGCTCAAAACCGGGTTTTGAAACA
>NZ_JBLWTZ010000057.1:0-5130 GCF_048269885.1 Tenacibaculum sp.
CGACTTAATTCGTCATAGGCATAACTGACAACACTAGAACCTCGAGTTACGCTTTTATCACGCCCTATGCCATCATGATTAAATTCCAGTGTAGATTCACCTGGCACGGTTGTTTTCGTTTTCTTATTTATCGCATCGTAATAGTGTGTAAGTATTTTACCGTCCCGTTTGCGCCATGTTTTTAAATTACTATTTGCATCATAGCTATTTTGCTCATAGGTATTATCTTCAAATGTCGTACGCTCTAACCGGTCAAAACCATCATACGTATAATAAGTAACATTTCCTTCACCATCTTTACGTGTGTAGATTTCACCATTTGCTGTATACGCAATCTCAATATCGATACCAGCATCTGGTGTGTTATACCCTGAGATGACTTTTGTTGAACGAGAGAGTCTGTCGTAATAGTTACGTGTAATACGGTCTGGGCCATCGACACCTTCTGATGCAAGTGAACAAGCAGAGCTTGGGAGGCTATTGAATGTAGAGGCGTTCATACGTATAGCAGTACACATTAATCTATTTCGTGTGTCGTAAGTAAACTGTGTAACGGCTTCTTTTTTTGATGGCGAGCTAATTTCTTTTTTAGTGGCTAAATTTCTCGTGTTATAAGCAACTGTTTCGGTATTATAAACACTCAACGAAGTGCTTGTAGGCGATGTCAGCGTACCAGTTTCGATGATGCGAACTTGGTCATCTTGGTTACGATACGTGAAACGCTGCGCGACACGATACCCTCGCTGATTTTTTGCACCAATTTCCCAAGTTTTTCTACCTGCATTGTCATATCGATAATAAATTGCATCATCAGAACCTGCCAGTGGTCCATCTTCAACCGTTACTCTACCAGCATTGTCATAGGTATAGGTTGTTACTTGTTTTAATACCCCTACACCATTGGTTTTAGTCACTGTTTTAGGTAGGTTTGTATTCCCCCAGTATGTGTAGCTTGTAACTTGTTTATCTGCTAAAGAACAATTACTTTGAGTACAAACACTGGTACTCTTTAATCGTGTAAAACCGTTAATTTCTTGCCACGTATTAGTAGTCAAACGGCGGTTATTGTTTTTATCCGCTGGCTCAAGTTTAGTGAGCATTCCACCATGACTTGCGAATGTATAATTAGTGGTATTGCCATTCGGATCTGTAATTGAGGTAGGTCTAAAGCATCGTAAATCTGTGTACTCTGTAATATCACAATCACCAGCATTATATGTGGCAGTCGTTACAATATCTGATTCAGATGAACTTGATTTTGCTTCCATTCTTTTTTCAGTGATATTACCTATCACATCATAAGTGTAGCGTTCGCTATTCCCTTCAGGGTAAATAACACGACTCAATCGATAATTTACATCATACCCATACTGCGTTGTTTGATTCAGTGCGTTAACCTCACTGGTAATCATCATTCTTCTATCAGTCGGTTTGCCAGACATAGATAAGTTAATTGTTCTTGAATAGCTTTCTGGGCCCGTTATAACCACTTTAGAAAACTCTTTATCAGGCCTTACACCGCCTCCTGTTGGAGGTGTATAAGCATAGTTATAAGTTTGGCCATCTTTAATGACTTTAGAAACAAAGTAATTTTGTGTGCCGCTGCCATAAGGCTGAGTCGTTGTCGAAACACTAACTGAATTATGCGAATCTGTTGGTAATTTTAAGGCGAACTCTCTCACTTCTTCTGTACCACCAAAAACATTACTATAGCTACCGTAATTCCAGGTTCGACCATTCGCATCTGTGACTGTAGATTCTGTGAATGTATGCTGAGCAATTGCGACAGAAGGCGAACTTGCCTTAACAATTTTTGCAGACGTGAGTTGATACCAAGGGTTATTTACTTGGCCGAAATAATCTAGTGAGTTGGACTTATAAGTAAACTTAAGCTGGTAACCTAAATTTGAATCAATACTCAATAATCGATGAAAAGTTATATAAGGGTTTATATTTGGATCTGTAAATTTTTCATAATCATAAGTGTGTACCTCACCATCGGGATAAAAAACTTTTGTTGCATACCAAGTACCGTCAACCGATTTAGTTGACGATGAAGGGCTATTAACATAAGACAAATTGGATGTGTATTGAACTTTTACACCACTTTTGCCTTGTATATATGTGAACGTACTAGACTTCTGTGTGCTATAAATCCCACCTATTAATGCTGAGCCATTATTAACAACGGGAACACACTCTGATTGGCAAGTGAAGTTATCAGATTGACTACCGCCATAAGATAGAGAAGCGGAGATTCTTCCCCCATTCGGTAATTCAGAAACCCAATGAATAACATTTATCTTAGACTCAAGCTTTGGCATGCTTTCAAATGTCAAATTAGGCGCAGCAGGAATGCTCAAAACAGGCAGTTTTACTTGATATAAACCTGTATTTAAGTTTACCGAGTTTATATCCGTAATCGATACAGGCGGTTTAATTGTTGGAATAGTTTCTTCGGCATTGACTAAACTTGGCTGGCTTACACTTAATAATGCAAGACCCAGAATCGTTTTTATTTTCATTTTTCTCATCCTTGATCTAATTTAAGCCACCTGGGCCACCTGAAGTTGTAATCCTGACTATTTTAGTCACACTCGCAGAGTCGCTAGAGCTATAACAAGTGATATTAATTGGGGTGTTTTCGTAAATTCTTAAGCTTACTGACCCCGAAATTGGTTGAGTTGGAAAATAGCTCGTATCCCCAGAAACCGTTACTTTGCAATAAGAAGTATTCTGCGAAGTCCACGATACAGTAAATAATGAACCAGATGACACTGAACTAGGAATTGATGATGAAGTAATCACTGGTTCTGGGGGCGGAGGTGGAGGCGTATTTGCATTTGCAGAAGACGTTCTGTTACCAGCATCGTCATAACTATAGGTAACGAGTTTGGTATCGCTTTCTTTTACTAGTTTTAAGCGCCCCCTCGCATCGTATTCAAAACTAACTGTTGAAGCTAGTGCATCATTTATTGTAATTGTTCCGAGCGCAACAAATAGCAGCGCCGTTGAACATCCTTGTATTTTTAGCATATATTCACCTAATCATTTGAAAGTAGTGAAACAAAAAGTAATTCCATCTACTTTTATTTAAATTAACTGAATTATTGTACCGGATAAAGAAAAGTTTAGAATACGAAAAAGCAATTAATTATTAACACCCACAAAACATATTAGCTATTTTTTAACCAGGAAGTTTTGTTGCGGATGCTAAAATTAAAAAGTTAGTAGGCACCTGATAATTATTAGAAAGTTCCCCCACTAAAGTAGTTTCTAATGGTTTTTATGCTAGCCGAAGAAAAGTGAATGAGATTAAGGTATAATTCGATTTTAGAGTAAAAAACCCCAGTTGTTATTTGAAGTATAAGTTGACATAACCAAGCTCGGTTTTATTGGTCCAAAGCGACAAAAGTGAAGTGTAAGATGACATAATATTGAAATTTAAGATGACATAAAATTCCCAAAGAAAACTTTTTCTACGAAGTTCAAGGCAAGATTCTAAAAAATGGAATGGAAATATATGCTGCTAGCAAAGCGTAGAAAAAACGTAATGGACTAAGTTAATCTAGGGTCTATAAGCTCACTTCTAGCTTATATTAAAAAATATCACCTCACTTTGCTACGCAACCCTATTACTCACTAAAACCTTCCCGCATCAAAATGGTATCTAAATGTCTACTTTGAGGCAAAACCGAACTTTCTCCCCAGCTCTTTTTTGGACAAAAACATGTTAGAGTATTAAAACAATAATTCTCCATATGATGCTATTCGTGAGCCAAATACCTTTTAGCCTAATGCAGTAACTTAAAAGATTTAGTAATTGGGGACAAAAAAGCTAACATAAATGTTAGCTTTTTCAAACTTGAATTTAGCTGCCCTAATTATAAGAACAGGTAGGGCAAGGCTTAGAAATAACACTCGATCTCCAAGCACCCGAAAACTTATTGTATCTCCACACTTCGGTAGAAACTTTATCATTTGTTGACTTCTTGACAAACTCAACTTGGAAATCAGTGTACTGACCTAGCCCGCATTAACTGCACCTTGATAAACACTGAAACTCAATGCAATACTTCCTCCCGAAGTTGTTCCACCACTACATGCTACTTCTCAGAAAATTGTTATTGTTTCCATATCTTCATCTGTGTCGAAAGTAGTAATACCTCCACTGAAAAGATCTGAATCAAAAACGACAGCCATATGAGCAATGAATGGGTCTAACTTTGATACTGGTATACCAAAATAGTTCGCAAATTTTGTTTTTTGCTCATTCATCGCTTTATTCAACTCTTGTTCTGAATAATTCTCCGGCGAAATAAATTCAGGAACCTCAGAAATTAGTTGCATATCAGGAGTAGATGAACCTGAATTTAATCTCATGAATTGATCCGTGGCGTATTTATAGGCTTCTTCAGATAACCCCAAAGTTTTGCTGTTATTAGCTATATTATTTTTTATTAGTGATACTGGATTAGTGGGTTCAATTGTTGTTTTCGCATTAACACTGAAAGTGCAAACAATAAATATTATTATAGAAGCTAGCTTATAAAAATTTGTCATAATAATGTCCTTAATAAATTGACAAAATGTTCATTACTGAACAAAAATCAAGCTATAGTAACATTTGTTAATTGTCAACAAAATCAAGTAGGGTCAGGTTTTTCATTTTGCACATAGCCGATAACTTAATCAACATTAGCTCTATGATACGCTTCGCAAAAGTGCCGTTTTCAATTATAGCGGTATAGTGGTTTTGATAACCCTAGATAGCTTGTTTCTTATTTATGCCGCATCAAAGAGTTAATAAACAGCTCTACATAAGGTGAATTAGGGGGATTTTTATACTCATCGAAAGCAGATTCAACTAAACAGCTAGATTTATTTTTTGTTTATAACTTACTGGAGGATTTAACAGGCGGTGTTTTATTTTTTCTGTACATGTGAATGAGTTATTTAGTACTTAGTTAAGTACTACTTAGTACTACTTAGTTAAGTACAAAGCCATGTCACTTTACACTTTCAATTTATGTCATTTTTTACTTCAAACGACACCCAAGAAGAATTTGGGTGGCAGTCTTACCAGCCACATCTCGGCACACACGTCACACGCTGTGGCTGCTCCCTTCC